>NZ_JCBDGX010000117.1:0-29703 GCF_059834345.1 Vibrio sp. R11-SG3-ISO3-SZ | reverse complement strand
CAGCTAACGTCAAATGAGTGCGCTATTAACACACCCACCTTCCTCACTGCTGAAAGTACTTTACAACCCGAAGGCCTTCTTCATACACGCGGCATGGCTGCATCAGGCTTGCGCCCATTGTGCAATATTCCCCACTGCTGCCTCCCGTAGGAGTCTGGACCGTGTCTCAGTTCCAGTGTGGCTGATCATCCTCTCAGACCAGCTAGGGATCGTCGCCTTGGTGAGCCCTTACCTCACCAACTAGCTAATCCCACCTGGGCATATCCTGACGCGAGAGGCCCGAAGGTCCCCCTCTTTGAGCTCGAAAGCTATTATGCGGTATTAGCCATCGTTTCCAATGGTTATCCCCCACATCAGGGCAATTTCCCAGGCATTACTCACCCGTCCGCCGCTCGACGCCGTTAACGTTCCCCGAAGGTTCAGTTAACTCGTTTCCGCTCGACTTGCATGTGTTAGGCCTGCCGCCAGCGTTCAATCTGAGCCATGATCAAACTCTTCAATTTAAGATTTTGTTCGGCTCAATGAATACTGAACATTCCCTTCGCTAATAAATAGCAAAAGTAATGTTTGAATTGACTGTGCTGAGTCCGAAGACTCAATGGTCACTTCGTATCATTGAAACCTAAATTGCCGCTCTTCCGAAGAAACTATTTGGATTATCATCAACGAGTGCCCACACAGATTGATAGGTTTATATTGTTAAAGAGCTGTGCTTTTGAGCTTTCCCTCAAAGCGGAGGTGCATTCTAGCGAGTTAATTTGAAGAGTCAAACACTTTTCAAATTTATTTTCTCAAGAAGCTTTTACCTCTCTTAACACTGCTGAAGCCTTGTGGCGACTGCCGTGTCAGTGGATGCGCATTATAGGGAGTTGATTCGATAGCGCAAGCCCTATTTGAAAATAATTTAAAAAAACAGGCTGTTCGCTGAAATTGTGGCCGAAAGGGCAAAAAAGAGAGCATTTTGCTCTCTTTTTAACCACCCTTTGGTAGGGAAATTTATCGATTAGATAAAAGCATACGCATCCGCAAACATACGATCACTCTTCGCATCTCTGTGTTGTGTGAAGCGCTCACGCGCGGCGCCGGCCATTTCAAAGCGCCCTGCGATATAGATATCAAACTCGGCGAGTGAGTCGAAATCATCTTCCACCGCTTGAAGGACGTTACCTACCTTTCCATGCCATTCGACTTCTGGCGCTTCCACCACTGGAATAAAGTGTACATGGCGATGTTGCTCTGCAATGGCTGCCAACTCTTGTTGAGCATACAACTGACTTTGATCTCGCGCTCCCCAATAAAGATAGATGTCATTCTCTAGAGATTGAGATAAGCAATGATCGAGAATGGAGCGCACATAACTGAAGCCAGTTCCTCCAGCAATCAATAATAGTGGTCGCTCGCTATTTTGTTGTAGCCAAGCATCGCCGTGTGGTGCATCTATGGTGATGTCGCTTTGGGTTTGCAGCGCGTGTTGCATCATTTCCACTACTTCAAGGGCGTAAGCGTTATGTTCCGCTGCGCCGATATGAAGTTCAAGTTCCCCTTCATGGCGGCACGGGCTACTGGCAATAGAAAAAGGGCGATTATCTTTCTCACCCATCACGACAGTAAGGTATTGGCCAGCTTTGAACGCAACCGGCTGTTGTGGATGAAGCAAAATTTGAAATGTATTCGCAGCTAACGGCTGAATAGACTTTACTTTACATTGGATTGTCATGGTATTCCTCTAACTCACTCCTCTAGAGTAAGTTCTAAATGACTCGTTGCGAGAGCCTGACAAGCGAATATCCACCCTTCTTGCTGCTCTTTCTCTGTCAGCATAGGTTCTAATTGATACTTCACTGTTCCTTTTATTATCCGGCACAAACAGGCTGCGCATGCACCGACCTGACAACGGTGTGGGAAAGGTAATTGATTGTTGAGCGCCCCTTCCAGCACCGTTTCTCCCTCTTGCACGTCAAACGCGATTGCCCCTGGGTGCAAGATGACTTGATACGTCATAGGATACCTAACTCGGGCCAAATAGCATCGATTTTTGCCACTAAGTCCGGATCTTTCTTGATAGGCGTGCCCCACTCGCGCATCACTTCAAGCCCTTCGATTTTATTGGTGGCATCAAGCACTAAGCATGACGATTGATTATCTGTCGCTGCAATACGTAGGCTGTCGCGCGATGGATCCATCCGTGTTGTCACCGCCCAGATAACGTCGTTCCAGTCTTGAGCATCGACATCGTCATCACAAAGAATAATGAACTTAGGTCGCGTGTGCTGCGCTAACCACTGATGGGTGTGGTGTCCGAGTGACGCTGATTCTCCAGCCTGCTGCTTATTCATCGTCACAATGGCCACGCCATCACCGTGGGCGCTTTCTGGAATATGTATCGTTCGGACGTTGTCATTCTGAGCAATAAATTGACGGATGGCGTCCTGTGATAGCCTAGCGCTGGCGGGCAACTCGGCTCGACCCACACGTTCTGCATCCCACTTCACTGTCGCATCGAGACCCATCTTGGAACCTAGACCCGCGACTGGCGATGCAAAATCAAGGGAATCGATCGGGGTATCTTCAATGAATAAACTATCACGAAGCGGATCGACATGCTGGCTCATCGCCGCGACGACACTGCCCCAATCGCGGGCATCGACAGATTCATCGCACACGATGACAAACTTGGTATACATGAACTGGCGCAAGAAAGACCACACACCCATCATGACGCGCTTCGCGTGGCCCGGGTACTGCTTCTTCATCGTCACCACAGCCATGCGATACGAACACCCCTCCGGCGGTAGGTAAAAATCTTCAATCTCCGGGAACTGCTTTTGCAAAATCGGCACAAACACTTCATTCAACGCCACCCCAAGCACAGCGGGCTCATCGGGCGGGCGGCCAGTGTAGGTACTGTGATAAATGGGATTTTGACGCATTGTAATGTGCGTCACGGTGAACACATGATGCTGCTCTTTTTCGTTGTAATACCCGGTGTGATCACCGTATGGACCTTCATCGGCAAACTCATTTGGGTCGATGTACCCTTCCAATACGATCTCTGCACTCGCAGGAACATCGAGATCGTTACTCACCGATTTCACTACTTCGGTTTTGCTGCCCCGCAATAGACCGGCAAAGGCATACTCAGACAAGGTATCTGGTACCGGCGTAACGGCGCCAAGTATGGTGGCAGGGTCCGCACCAAAAGCGACAGAGACGGGGAACGGTTTACCTGGATGCGTCTCCATCCAATCACGTAGGTCAAGTGCGCCACCACGATGGGCGAGCCAGCGCATGATCACCTTGTTTCTAGCGATTTTTTGCTGACGATAAATCCCGAGGTTTTGTCGTTTTTGCTTGGTGCCACGCGTAACCGTCAATCCCCAGGTGAGCAGCGGCGCCACGTCTTCTTGCCAACAACTCATCACGGGGACTTTATCGAGATCGACCTGTTCACCTTGCCAAACGATCTCCTGACACGGTGCGCGGCGCAAGCGTTTCGCTGGCATGTTCAGGACTTGCCGAAAGACAGGCAATTTTTCGAGCGCGTCTTTAAACCCTTTAGGGGGCTCGGGTTCTTTCAGGTAGGCAAGCAGTTTACCCACTTCCCGCAACTCTTTGACTTCCTGACGCCCCATGCCAATCGCGACACGTTCTGGCGTACCAAATAGGTTGGTAAGGACAGGCATGGAGTAACCGATGGGGTTTTCAAACAACAGAGCAGGACCACCCGCACGCAGTGTTCGGTCACTGATCTCTGTCATTTCATAAGCGGGGTCAACCGGGTGAGTAATGCGCTTAAGCTTCCCCTTTTGCTCGAGGAAGTCGATAAAGTCTCTTAAATCCTTAAAACTCATGGGCTTTTGCTGGCTGATTAATATCGCATCAGTATATCAAAAACCTCGCGCGTCCGATCCCACTTTTTGTGCAGGGTCTTATTGGGTTAACACACTCAAAATGGCATGACTGCGTACGGTTTGGTTGGTCTTGGCTAACTCTTCAAGCCAGCTTCGATAACCTTGATTGGCGAGCGCGCTTGCCACCATTGACGCCTCTTCACGAATGGCCATTTTGGCGATAAGAAATTCCTTCACCTCTGGTGACATCGGTTTAATGCGCGTTAACGCCTCAATCGCCGATGCTTTCAAGGCAGGATTCGTAGATGCACGCATGATTTGCTGCAGAGCAAACTCGTCGCCCACATCAGCGAGCCTCGCCAGTTCTTGCTGGCTATTAAAGTCCGCTTTGGTTAGCCAGATCAGTTTGTAAACACCTGGGTCTTCACTGACTTGCGCCAAGCGCACCATGACTGCCGATGAAGGAAGCCAACTGGTGACCGTTTGATCTGTCAGCTGCGCCGCCAATGCTAAGACCGCTTGCTGAGACAAGGTATCTAGCTCGCGGATGAACAAGGACTCTCTCATCTGCACCTGATAGTCGCTGCCCGATAACCACTGTTTCAGATTCAGTTCCTGACGCTCTGCCGCTAGCACAAATTCCAATGCCGATTGCCCCTGCTTCCACTGCTTCAGCAGACGACTCGCAATCGCCGGATAATTAAACGCGGGAGTTGAAAACTCATAACCATCACCGACCTCCAAAACTTGATAGGTAGGTACGCGACGTTTTTGCTGCTCAACAAACAAAGCCATTTTCGACGTGAGCGCTAACTCTTGATCTTCAAACTTTTTCAATAATAGATAACGCGCCACTTCCTGCTGTGGGAGTGACAAACGATCTAACGCAAATTTGAGTGTGTCGATATTGTCTTCGATGGCGTATTGCAGCAGCTCAGCCACTTTCAGTTCAATGTGCTCATCGGCGAGCAACGCTTGCGCTCTTTCCGGCTCCATGGGTGTTGCCGAGACGGGGTGAGCCACCAGTAGAGATGCCGAGAGGAGAAGTGACGACAACATTCCTTGTTGCATGTTAACCTCCTTGTAACATTTCACTTATTGTGGATAGGAATAGCGGAGAATGCAAATAAAAACGCCACCCGGGTTGGGTGGCGTTCATTTATTCAAACTTGCTTATTACTGTCTGCGCATGGCATCGAAAAATTCATCATTGGTCTTGGTCATGGCCAACTTATCAATGAGGAATTCCATCGCATCGGTTTCACCCATTGGGTGTACGATTTTGCGTAGGATCCACATTTTTTGCAGCTCTTCGTTTTTCGTCAGTAGCTCTTCACGACGAGTACCAGAGCGGTTGAAATCGATCGCAGGGAAGACACGCTTCTCGGCAATCTTACGGTTCAGGTGAATTTCCATGTTACCTGTACCTTTAAATTCTTCGTAGATGACTTCATCCATCTTAGAACCGGTATCGACCAGTGCTGTCGCTAGAATCGTTAAGCTGCCACCTTCTTCGACGTTACGTGCCGCACCAAAGAAGCGCTTAGGACGGTGTAGTGCGTTTGCATCGACACCACCCGTTAGAACCTTACCCGATGAAGGCACAACGGTGTTGTAGGCGCGCGCGAGACGCGTAATCGAATCAAGTAGGATCACCACGTCCTTCTTGTGTTCAACCAGACGTTTCGCTTTCTCGATCACCATTTCTGCTACTTGTACGTGACGAGACGCTGGCTCATCAAACGTCGATGCGACCACTTCACCTTTGACTAGGCGTTGCATCTCTGTCACTTCCTCTGGACGTTCGTCGATAAGAAGGACCATCAGCACACACTCAGGGTGGTTGTAAGTGATGCTCTGAGCGATGTTTTGCAGCAGCATGGTTTTACCCGCTTTTGGCGGAGCAACAATCAGACCACGTTGACCTTTACCAATCGGTGACGCGAGATCCAAAACACGTGCCGTAATATCTTCCGTCGAACCGTTACCACGCTCCATCACCATACGCTCATTGGCGTGCAGTGGCGTCAAGTTTTCAAATAGAATCTTGTTACGCGCGTTGTCTGGCTTATCATCATTAACCGTATTGACTTTCAACAATGCAAAGTATCGTTCCCCATCTTTTGGCGGACGAATTTTACCTGCAATTGAGTCACCCGTGCGTAAGTTGAAACGACGAATCTGACTCGGTGACACGTAGATGTCGTCCGGACCTGCGAGGTAAGAGCTGTCTGCGCTGCGCAGGAAACCGAAACCGTCTTGCAGTATTTCCAGAACCCCGTCGCCGAAAATATCTTCACCACTTTTAGCATGCGCTTTCAAGATAGCGAAGATGATGTCTTGTTTTCTTAGGCGAGCTAGGTTTTCAAGGCCCAAGCTTTCGCCAAGTTTGACAAGATCAGACACAGGTCTGTTCTTCAGTTCAGTTAGATTCATGGTGGTGGATACTTGTTTAGTCAAAATAAGGATCTGTTATTTAGTTAGATGAATTTGGTCAGAGGATCGACCAAAGAAGAGAACTTGTTTAATTAACGTGCGATAAATTAGCACTAAATACTAGACTAGTCTAGATTTTGTTGGCCTTCAAAAACAAAACCGTGCATCGGTTAAAATGCACGGTCTTAGCTCGGTGGACTTATAGGTTGGCGTCCAAAAACTCTTTCAGTTGAGTCTTAGACAGCGCACCAACTTTGGTCGCTGCGACGTTACCATCTTTGAACAGAAGTAACGTTGGAATACCACGGATACCAAACTTAGGCGGTGTGCCTGCGTTCTGGTCGATGTTCAGTTTACCGATAGTGAGTTTGCCTTCGTACTCGTCTGCGATTTCGTCCAGAATCGGCGCGATCATTTTACATGGTCCGCACCATTCTGCCCAAAAATCCACAAGAACCGGGCCTGCAGCATTGATTACATCAGCATCAAAACCATCATCAGTTAGCTGCAAAATTTTATCACTCATCTTCCACTCCAATGTGTTTTTTCTGAACTGGTTGGATGATAACCAGTATTTAGATGCCCTATTGGAATGTATTTACTTTCGTATTGCAAGCTTAAGCTGATATTCTATAGCAATGAAAAAGACGCATATCACAGAGCAAAAGTTCGCCGATTTGGGTTTACACCCCCAAGTTACTGAAGGATTGGAGAAAAAAGGGTTCGAGTTTTGTACCCCTATCCAAGCCTTGGCGTTGCCGGTACTGCTCACCGGCCAAGACATCGCAGGACAAGCTCAAACAGGGACAGGCAAAACCCTGGCTTTCTTGACTGCTACTTTTAACCATTTGTTGACCACGCCTGAGCATGACGGCCGCAAACCGACACAGCCGCGTGCCATCATTATGGCGCCGACTCGTGAGCTGGCGATCCAGATCTATAATGATGCGGCGCCATTGGTCGAAAGCACAGGGATCAAAACCGCCCTTGCCTACGGCGGCGAAAGTTACGACAAACAACTTGCGAAACTTGAGCAAGGTGTGGACGTACTGATCGGCACCACAGGTCGTATCATCGACTTCTATAAGCAGCGGGTGTTCAACCTTAACAATATCCAAGCAGTGGTATTGGATGAAGCAGATCGCATGTTCGATCTTGGCTTTATTAAAGACATTCGTTTCCTATTCCGCCGCATGCCAGAGCCAAAAGAGCGTTTGAACATGCTGTTTTCTGCCACGCTGTCATACCGCGTGCAAGAACTCGCTTTTGAACACATGCACAACCCAGAGCATGTCGTGGTCGAGCCGGAACAAAAAACCGGTCACCGTATAAAAGAAGAACTGTTCTACCCTTCTAACGAGCACAAAATGGCGCTGCTGCAAACTCTGATTGAAGAAGAGTGGCCAGACCGTGCTATCGTGTTTGCCAACACCAAGCACAAATGTGAATCCGTATGGGGACATCTGGCCGCTGACGGTCATCGTGTCGGCCTACTTACTGGTGATGTTCCGCAGAAGAAGCGCGAGAAGATTCTTGAGCAATTCACCAAAGGTGACGTCGATATTCTGGTTGCTACCGATGTCGCGGCGCGCGGTTTGCACATTCCGCAAGTCACGCACGTCTTTAACTACGATTTGCCTGATGATTGTGAAGATTATGTCCACCGTATCGGTCGTACTGGTCGTGCGGGCGCAAGCGGTCACTCTATTAGCTTCGCTTGTGAAGATTACGCGATCAATTTGCCTGCTATTGAAGAGTACATTGAGCACACGATCCCACAATCGGATTACGACGCAAGCGCTTTGATTCAAGACCTGCCTGCACCGATTCGCATGCGCAGCAACAAACCTCAGCAACGTCGTACAAACACCGGTGGCTCGCGTAACAACAACCGCCGTAACAACAACCGCTCTCGTTCACGTCAGCAAAAGGATTCTTAAGTCGTCTATGAGTCAAGCCGTCTCCTCTCCGCTCTACGCTGCCATCGACCTCGGGTCGAACAGTTTTCACATGCTCGTTGTGCGTCATATCGATGGCAGCGTTCAAACCATGGCTAAAATCAAGCGCAAAGTGCGCCTTGCCGCTGGCCTAGACGAAAACAATGCTCTGAGCCTAGACGCCATGCAGCGCGGATGGGACTGCTTGCGCTTGTTTGCAGAGCGATTGCAAGACATTGAACCGGATAATATCCGCATCGTCGGCACCGCGACCTTAAGAACGGCGACCAACGCCGAGCAATTTCTTGCCAAAGCCAATGAAATCTTAGGTCACGCGATCGAGGTCATCAGTGGTGAGGAAGAAGCGGCCACTATTTATAAAGGCGTTGCGCACACCTCCGGTGGTAGCGGACGTCGTTTGGTGGTCGATATTGGTGGCGCCAGCACTGAACTGATTATCGGTGAAGGGTTTGAAGCCAAAGCGCTCACCAGTCTAAAAATGGGCTGCGTGACCTGGCTTGAGAAGCACTTTAAAGACAGACAGTTGACAGCCAGTAACTTTGACAACGCCATTTCGGCGGCCAAGCAGACGCTGCACCCCATCTTGGAGCAATACCGCGCGCTGGGTTGGGATGTGTGTGTCGGCGCGTCCGGCACGGTGCAAGCTTTGCAAGAGATCATGTTAGCGCAAGGGATGGATGAGGTGATCACCCACCCGAAACTCAAGCGCTTACAAAAGCAAGCCATGCGCGCTGACCACCTCGAAGAGCTGGATATCGAAGGGCTCACTTTCGAACGGGCGCTGGTATTTCCGAGCGGCTTGTCGATTCTCATTGCGATTTTCGAGTTGTTAGAGATCGAGGCAATGACACTGGCCGGCGGCGCACTGCGCGAAGGCTTAGTGTACGAAATGGTCGATGAACTTAAGCAAGACGACATACGTGCGCGCACCATTACCAGTGTCCAAACGCGATACCAATTGGATGTCGCCTACGGTGAACAAGTTGCGCAGCAAGCCAATACCTTACTCACTCAATGCGAGCAAGGCTGGATTGCGGAAGACCAAGGGGTGGTACTACTCGATACCGCCGCTAAGCTGCATGAAATTGGCCTGACGATCGACTTTAAAAAAGGCGGCGAGCACGGAGCGTATCTCCTTCAGCATCTCGATTTGCCAGGCTTTACCCGTGCGCAGAAGCACCTGTTGGGTGAGCTCACTCGTCGCTATCGTGAACAGCTCTCCTCACTGCCTGAGCAGCACGCTCTCTCCGGCACCAGTGCCAAGCGTGTGTTGCGTCTACTCAGA
The DNA here is from genome assembly GCF_059834345.1 of Vibrio sp. R11-SG3-ISO3-SZ. NCBI lineage: Bacteria > Pseudomonadati > Pseudomonadota > Gammaproteobacteria > Vibrionales > Vibrionaceae > Vibrio > Vibrio sp. R11-SG3-ISO3-SZ. Next base: position 20,173 of record NZ_JCBDGX010000117.1, on the reverse strand, counting down.
CTGGCCGTGCTGTTAACCCATCGTCGCAATCCACAACTTGCGCCAGATGTGTTGTTAACCACCGACGGTGATAAGCTGACGCTGACCTTGGACCCACTCTGGTTAGAGCAAAACCCACTCACCAGTGCGGAGCTTGAAATTGAAGCGAACCGCCAGAGTGATATTGGCTGGCCCTTGGTGATCACGACCCGCGCAGTGGCGGCCATCTAAATCACGTCGCCGCGCAGCACAGAGTTGAAAGCAGCGCAGAGATCAAAAAACCCGAGACGTTATCGCCTCGGGTTTTCTTTTATCCGCAGCTCGACGTCTCTCATCAGAGCCATCGATACCATGTAAAAAAGCTAGTTTGAACCCACCACTTTAAAGTCTGGGTTCACGGCGGTCAGCTTCTTAACCAAGTAGTTCAGCAGCACCCCATACATAGGCACGAACAAGCCAAGACTGATAACCAGTTTAAAGCCGTAGTCCACCAGCGCGATTTCCGCCCAATGCTCAGCCATAAACGGATCTGGGCTTTGGTAAAACGCAATCGCAAAAAAGGCGATGGTATCAAGTGCGTTGCCAAACAAGGTCGAGCAGGTCGGCGCCACCCACCACTGCTTCAACTGGCGCAGACGATTGAACACGTGCACATCGAGGATTTGTCCAAGCAAGTAGGCCATGAAGCTGGCGACCGCGATACGCGCAACAAACAGATTGAACTCGCCAAGCTGAGCGACACCTTGAAACTGCCCCTCGAAAAAGAGGACAGACAACGCATAAGAAACCGCTAAGGCCGGCAGCATCACCAAGAAGATGATTCTACGTGCCAATGCCGCGCCAAAGACACGGACGGTGAGATCCGTGGCGAGAAAAATAAAAGGAAAGGTGAACGCGCCCCAAGTGGTATGAAAACCCATAACCGTAAAGGGCAGCTGCACGAGATAATTGCTCGATGCAATGATAACCAAATGGAACAGAACTAACAGAAAAAGGGCTTTGCGCTGCTGCGCAGGAGTAAAGTGATTCATGCGATACCTTTTTAGTTTGGTTTGGGGGTGAGGGAACCCAAATTGAACCTCTTCATCATGAAGTGGCTCAGACCAACAATGTCTATGCTCAATAATGGCACCCTGCCATTATCACGGCCGGCGATTATACATTAACCAACCCTCGCCGCAAGCGCCCAACCAAAGGCAATCGTTCACGTACCGATTTCGGCGATGCATCAGCCACTTCAGCGCCCATCACTATTCGTTAGTAGGTAGGAAGTTAAAACGTTATTAGGCAGGAAGTGAAAAATCTGGCCGTTAAAAACCACGTTCAAACAGCGCAGCTAAAAAATCACACTCCGGCTGAGATTGCTCAACCACCAAGGATTCTAGCCAAACACTTTCACTGTAGTGTTCCGCTCTGAGCACCAACTGGCAGCCTTCAAAATCAATCAACCAAGTGTGGATGTCTGCATCCCACTGTTTCTCTATTACCTTGGCCGACAGCAGGCCAACCAAACGCTTGGCCAACTCTGGAAAGGTGTCAAAATCAAATCGAGGCGTACGCAAAATCAATCGCCCCTGATCCGCTTGATAGTCAATCAAGCCAAACTCGCTGTGCTCATTAGCCATGGTGCGTCAAATACTCCTGAATCAAATCAAGGAAAGGATCGGCATATTTCTCCAGCTTGCGCTGACCAACGCCATTCACTGCCAGCATCTCGCCGTAAGAGGTTGGCAAGATCTCCGCCATATCCATCAAGGTCGCATCACTGAAAACAACGTAAGGTGGCAAGCCATCTTCATCAGCAATCGACTTTCTTAGTTTACGCAGCTTAGCAAACAGCTTCTTATCGTAGTGTTTATTCGCCAGCTTATCCGAACGTGCAGCGCGCGCCGCGGTGTCTAACCGAGGGACGGCCAGTTCCAATGTGCGCTCACCTTTGAGTAGTGGGCGCGCTTCTTCGGTTAATTGCAACGTCGAGTTGCGTGTGATGTTTTGGCTTAACAGTCCTTTATGGATCAACTGTCGGAAAATACTCACCCAGTAATCGTGACTATTCTCGCGCCCAAGTCCGTACGTCGAGAGTTGGTCATGACCGTTTTCTCGAATACGAATGTTTTGCATGCCGCGCAGCACTTCCACCACATAACCAATACCGAAGCTTTGATTGACCCGGTAAACACAAGAGAGTGCCTTTTGCGCTTGTTCCGTGGCATCGAAATGTTTTGGCGGATCGAGGCAGATATCGCAGTTGCCGCAAGGCTCTTGTCGATACTCACCAAAATAGTTAAGCAGTACTTGGCGGCGACAGGTTTGCGCCTGTGCAAACGCGCTCATGGCATTCAGTTTGTGCGCTTCGACTTGCTTTTGCGGCCCCTCTTCTTTTTCATCGAGCATGCGACGCAGCCAGCCGATGTCAGCGGGGTCATAGAGCATCATGGCTTCTGCTGGTAATCCGTCTCGACCTGCACGACCGGTTTCTTGATAGTAAGATTCAATATTGCGCGGAATATCAAAGTGGACCACAAAGCGCACATTAGGCTTATTGATCCCCATGCCAAACGCGACCGTGGCGACGACGATTTGAATATCATCGCGCTGAAAGGCCTCTTGTACATAGGCGCGCTCGTCGGCGTCTAGCCCTGCGTGATAACTGGCGGCGCGCAGCCCGTTATTGCACAGTTTTTCGGTCACCATCTCGACCTTTTTACGGCTACCACAATAGATGATGCCGCATTGACCGCGTTGCTCATCCAAAAAGCGCACGATTTGTGAGACCGGCTTGTGCTTTTCCACCAAGGTGTAGCGAATATTCGGTCGATCAAAACTGCCCAAATAGATGTGTGGCTCGTTCAGTTGTAAACGGTGAGTAATATCGCTGCGCGTCGCTTCATCAGCGGTTGCCGTTAACGCCATCACAGGAACCTGTGGAAACCATTGCTTCAACTGACCTAGCGCGGCGTATTCCGGGCGAAAGTCGTGTCCCCACTGGGAAATACAGTGCGCTTCATCCACGGCAATCATCGCGAGCGGCAAGTTCTCTAACCGCTCGACAAAATCACGCATCAACACACGTTCCGGCGAGACATAGACCAGCTTAAGCGCCCCAGAGTGCATGCGATTGTAGACAGAGGTAAGCGCCTCTCTCGCCATCGTCGAGTTAATACACTCAGCGGCGACGCCATTGGCTTTCAACTGATCCACTTGGTCTTTCATCAAGGAAATCAAAGGCGATATGACTAAGGTCAGCCCCTCTTTGAGCAGCGCCGGCACTTGATAGCACAGTGACTTACCGCCGCCTGTTGGCATAATGACTAAGCTGTCTTGACCGTCTAGCGCGGTATCAATCGCGTCACGTTGACCTTCTCGAAATTCGTGGTAACCAAACACCTTTTCCAAGACGCTCTGAGCGGTTTCGATAGAATCAGGTTGCTGCGCGATCAGTGTGGCTGTCATTACGCTCTCTGTTGGGATAAGTGGGGTGGAAAATTCGAGCGCTTATTGTAGTTGGGAATAGCGGTGAATAAAACTGCAAAGTGCTAGGTGATTCTCAATCCTATTCGTATACTACTCGTTTCATTTCATAATTCTGTGTTGAGAATCATCCAATGACAACCGACGAACAGCAACGCGCGCGGCAAGGTGTCCTCCTTGCGATTGGTGCCTACACCATGTGGGGAATCGCGCCAATTTACTTTAAGACCATTAGCGAGGTCTCTGCGCTTGAGATTTTAAGTCACCGTGTTGTCTGGTCTTTTTTCCTGTTAGCGCTACTGATTCATCTCAGCCGAGGCTGGAAGACCGTACGCGACGTGCTGACATCCAAAAAGAAAATGACCTACCTCGTCACCACGGCCACCTTGGTTGGGGCCAACTGGTTGATTTTCATCTGGGCGGTGAACGCCAATCATATGCTCGATGCCAGTCTTGGCTACTACATCAACCCGTTAATTAATGTGGTGCTCGGCATGCTGTTTCTCGGTGAACGCCTGCGAAAATTGCAGTGGTTTGCTGTCGCACTCGCCGCCTGTGGTGTATTGGTCCAGTTGGTTGCGTTTGGCTCGGTTCCGATTGTCGCCATCGCGCTGGCGATGAGCTTTGGGTTTTATGGCTTGCTGCGTAAAAAAGTCAGCTTAGATGCGCAAACGGGATTGTTTATCGAGACCTTGGTGATGCTGCCTGCCGCCGCGATCTATCTTATCGGGATTGCCGACTCCGCCACCTCGAACCTGAGCCAGAATCCCTTAGATCTCAATCTGCTCCTTGTTGCTGCGGGTGTCATCACTACCCTACCGCTGCTCTGCTTTACGGGGGCCGCGACACGATTAAAGCTCTCAACGCTGGGTTTTTTCCAATACATAGGCCCAAGCCTGATGTTTATGCTCGCCGTGCTTGTCTATGGTGAAGCCTTTACGCCAGACAAAGCCATCACCTTTGCCTTTATTTGGGGCGCACTGGTCGTATTTAGCTTCGACGGTTTAAAAACCAACCACCAAAGCCGCCGCGCCGCCAAACTGTTAAACACCAAACAAGCCTAACGTTACCAACATGAATGAGATCACTTTACTTGCCACTCTAGCGACGGTTCATTTCATCGCCTTAATGAGCCCGGGCCCCGACTTTGCGCTTGTGGTGCAAAATGCCACCCGTTACGGGCGCCAGACCGGATTTTTTATCGCGCTGGGCCTCTCTTTCGGTATTCTCTTGCACTCGCTGCTCAGCCTGACTGGGGTGAGCTATCTGGTGCATCAGCAGCCAACCCTGTTTTCGCTCGTGCAACTTGCCGGCGGTAGCTACCTCTTATACCTAGGCGTAGGCGCGCTAAAGGGGACATGGGCGCGCATTCAATCCTCGCAGACCGCAGCGCAAGATGATGCCTCCTCTGAACAAGCACTCTTGGTCAACAAGCGTCACGCCTTCTCCAAAGGCTTTGCGACCAATATTTTCAACCCCAAAGCGTTGGTCTTTTTTGTCAGTTTGATGTCCAGCCTGGTGCCCGCCAGTATGTCGCTAGGCGGCAAAAGCGCTGCACTGTTGATTTTATGGGGCCTATCGCTCGCTTGGTTCTCTTTCTTGGCCTGGATGCTGTCAACGCAGCGTATGCAGCGCAAACTGAAATCATTGAGCCTCTACATCGACGCATTATGCGGTCTGATGTTCAGCGGCATCGGCCTTGGCATTTTATGGCAATCAACTAACGCCATCGCCATGCTCTTTTAGCCCCCTCAGAATAACCACTCATAAAAAATGGCCATAACGGCCATTTTTTGTTTATTTATTCACTTCTAACGCATCTTAGAGCAAAAAGTTGCGCTCGATCACAATCAGTTTCTCGTCAATAATCGGCGATCGTCTAGGCTTCTTGTGCGAGATCTCTCACAAGCGAGTAAGTCAAACTCTCTTTTTGTCTAAGAAAACTATCAATTAAAAATCATAACTCATTGTTTTAATTTGTTATGTGTGAAAATTCGTCAATTTTTTTTGCCTCTTATCGTTTTTCTGACGTTGCTGAACTTCGCCAAAGTCTTAATATGAACTCTGTCGGAAGGATGCTGACACGGAACAGGAAATCACCACGGATTCGGTGGTCTTCAGGATGAAGATACGGTTGCTTAGGATGAGTAATCGGCACGGAAAGCAAATTGGACATTGAACGGACGCAATAGTAGCTAGGATGGTTACTACTAAGGATGGGAAATGGACACCTCTGGACGAGGCATGGAACGATCATCAGGATGATGAAAGGGACACCGCTCAGGGAACAAGCGAAGTGAACTAACGAGGAACGTTAGTAGACCAGGATAGGGTCAAGGACACCGCTAGGATGGCGATGAAAGGACTACGCTGAAGGACGTCAGCATACTATCAAGGATTTGATGCATGGAGCACTTTTAGTAGCCGGATTGCTGCGAGTAAGACTATAACCCCGATGGGCGCAAGCCCTCGGGGTTTTTCTTTGTGTGAAGAAAGTGATTGGGTTCTCGTGCCTAGTTCCTAGAGGGGTACTCGGGGAGTATGTCTAGGAACTTAGGGTCGATGGGGCAGATTAGAGCTTTTCGAGTTTCGCGTAAGCCGTAACGAGCCACTTGATCCCTTCGCCATTAAAGGCAACCTGAACGCGACTTTGCGGGCCACTGCCTTCAAAGTTGATGATGGTCCCCTCACCAAATTTAGGGTGCATCACTCGCGAGCCAAGGCTAAAGCCGGTTTCATTGAAGTTCTCTTTGACCGCCGTTTGGCTAAAGCGACCACTGCTGGTCGGGCGACTGACCTGTGCTTTCATTCGCACTTCGTCCAAACAATTTTCGGGTAGCTCACGAATAAAGCGCGACGGTTTGTGGTACTTGTCTTGACCGTATAATCGGCGCATTTCGGCGTAAGTAATGTAGAGCTTTTTCATCGCACGAGTCATACCGACATAACACAGACGACGCTCTTCTTCGAGTCGCCCTGCTTCCTCTGCAGACATCTGGCTTGGGAACATCCCCTCTTCGACACCGACCATAAACACCAGCGGAAACTCCAACCCTTTGGCGCTGTGCAGCGTCATTAATTGCACCGCATCGTCAAACTCATCCGCTTGCCCTTCGCCCGCTTCCAGTGCAGCGTGGGTCAAAAATGCCGTTAACAGCGTCATCTCATCCGCTTCTTCTGGCTTTTCAAATTGACGAGTTGCAGTGACCAACTCCTCCAAGTTCTCTATGCGTGCCTTGGACTTCTCACCTTTCTCCTGTTCGTACATGGCGTACAAACCGGAGTATTTGATCACATGGTCGGTTTGCTCATGCAATGGCATCTCTAGGGTGTCATCTTCCAGCGCATTCACCAACTCCACAAAGCGGCTTAATGCGCCAGCAGCGCGGCCAGCAAGGACTTTATCTTCCAGTAAACGTACGCTCGCTTCCCACATGGTGCAGCCTTGATCGCGGGCAGCAAAACGGATGGTTTCCAGGGTTTTATCACCAAGGCCACGGGTAGGCGTGTTCACCACTCGCTCAAACGCCGCATCATCATTGCGATTGGCCATTAATCGTAAGTAACTCAAGGCATCTTTGATTTCTTGGCGCTCGAAGAAGCGCATGCCGCCGTAGATGCGATATGCGAGCCCAGCTTGAATCAAGGCTTCTTCCAGAACACGTGACTGGGCGTTGTTGCGGTAAAGCATCGCGGCATCCACCAGCGCCCCGCCGTTCTCTTGCCACTCTTTAATTTTGTTGACCGCAAAACGCGCTTCATCAAGCTCGTTGTACGCCGAGTAGACAGAAATAGGCTCGCCTTCACTGCCCTCCGTCCACAGCTCTTTACCCATACGCTCAGTGTTGTTGGCGATCAGCGCGTTGGACGCCTGCAAAATGGTTTTGGTTGAGCGGTAGTTCTGCTCAAGACGAATGGTATTAACGCTTGGAAACTCTTGGGTGAACTTTTCAATGTTCTCGATTTTCGCCCCTCGCCAACCGTAGATGGACTGATCGTCATCGCCGACGATCATCACGTGCGAATCTGGGCCAGCCATCATTCTCAGCCAAGCGTATTGAATGTTGTTGGTGTCTTGAAACTCATCGACCAGAATATGCTTAAAGCGCGCTTGGTAATGCTCGCGGATGTGCTTCTTATCACGCAATAGCTCATGGGCACGCAGCAAAATTTCAGCAAAATCGACCAAGCCGGCGCGATCGCACGACTCTTGGTAAGCTCGATAAATTTGTAGATAGGTTTGGGTAATGGGATCGTGGTAAGCATCGATGTGCGCCGGTCTCAGGCCTTCATCTTTTTTACCGTTGATCCACCAAGCCACTTGACGCGGTGGCCACTGTTTTTCATCCAGATTTTGCGCTTTGATTAATCGGCGCAATAGGCGCTGCTGATCATCACTGTCGATGATTTGAAAATCTTCAGGCAGTTTGGCATCTAAGTAGTGCGCGCGCAAAATGCGGTGGCAAATCCCATGAAACGTGCCGTTCCACATCCCCGAGGCGCTGCCCATCATCAACTCTTCAATTCGGCCACGCATCTCCGCCGCGGCTTTGTTGGTGAAGGTCACCGACATGATCGAAAACGGCGACGCTTGCTCCACAGACATCAACCACGCAATTCGGTGGACCAGCACGCGGGTTTTACCACTTCCGGCGCCAGCCAGCACAAGCAGGTTTTCTAAAGGAGCGGCAACAGCCTCGCGCTGTTTGTCGTTGAGACCGTCGAGAAGTAAAGAAGGATCCATGGGGGACTCGGCTACTGGTTATCTATACATGAAAAATGATTATAACCTAAACAGCCTTGCCATTTCAGAAGAAAAATCAGAAAAAGCACGATGAAAAACAGGAGGCGCTTGGCCTCCTGTTTCCCGTGTGATACAGCGTTGTGATGCGACCGTGTTATGCGGCAATCCCTGCGTGACGTAACAAAGCATCAATCTCTGGCTCACGGCCTCTGAAGCGCTTAAACAGCTCCATCGGCTCTTCACTGCCGCCCATCTCTAAGATGTGATTCAAGAAGCTCTGACCCGTTTGCGGGTTAAAGATCCCCTCTTCTTCAAACTTCGAGAACGCATCTGATGACAGCACTTCGGCCCACAAGTAGCTGTAGTATCCCGCGCTGTATCCACCCGCAAAGATATGACTAAAGCTGTGTGAGAAGCGGTTCCACTCTAGGCTTGGCAGTACCGCGACTTTCGCTTTGACCTGTGCAAGGGTTTCAAGAACACGTGGACCAACCTCTGGGTCGAATTCAGTGTGCAAGGTGAAGTCAAACAGACCAAACTCTAGCTGGCGAAGAATGAACATCGCGGACTGGAAGTTTTTCGCGGCCAGCATTTTGTCGAGCATGGCTTTTGGTAAAGGTTCGCCGGTTTCGTAGTGACCAGAAATGAAGGCCAGTGCCTCCTCTTCCCAGCACCAGTTTTCCAGGAATTGACTCGGCAGTTCCACCGCATCCCAAGGTACACCGTTGATGCCAGACACCGAACCTGTGTCCACTTGAGTCAACATATGATGGATACCGTGACCAAACTCATGGAACAAGGTCACCACTTCATCATGGGTAAACAGCGCTGGCTTATCACCCACCGGACGATTGAAGTTACAGGTCAAGTAGGCCACTGGGGTTTGCAGCTCACCGTTGGCGTTGATGCGGCGCACACGGCACTCATCCATCCACGCACCGCCGCGTTTGTGTTCACGGGCGTACAAATCGAGATAGAAGCTGCCACGTAAGGTGTCATTGGCATCGAAAATATCAAAGAAGCGCACCGACTCATGCCAAGTTTCCACGCCTTGGCGCTCCTCAACACGCATACCAAAGACACGTTTGAGCACTTCAAACAGACCACTGACCGCTTTGGATTCAGGGAAGTACGGACGCAGCTCTTCATCTGAGATTTGGAACAGGTGCTGTTTCTGTTTTTCGCTGTAGTAAGCGATGTCCCATAAGTTGAGCTCTTCAACACCAAACTCTTGCTGAGCAAATTGGCGCAGCTCTTCCACTTCACGCTCGCCTTGTGGTTTCGCTTTCGCGGCTAAATCATTGAGGAAGCCAAGCACTTGCTCAGGGCTCTGCGCCATTTTCGTTGCAAGCGACTTTTCACTGTAGTTATTGAAACCCAGCATACGCGCCACTTCATAGCGCAGTTTGAGCAGCTCACTGATGATCTCGCTGTTGTCCCACTCTCCCGCTTTCGGGCCGCGGTCAGACGCGCGCGTCACGTAGGCTTCATACATCTCTTGGCGCAGCGCTTGATTGTCACAGTAGGTCATCACCGGCAGGTAGGAAGGAATATCGAGGGTGAGCAGATAGCCGTCTAACTCTTTCGCTTGCGCAGCGGCTTTCGCGGCGACCAGCGCCGACTCTGGCATGCCCGCCAACTCAGCATCATCGGTGACGTGCTTGCTCCAACCCATGGTCGCATCTAAGACGTTGTTCGAGAACTTTGAGCCCAGCTCTGACATACGCTTGCTGATCTCACCATAACGATGCTGCTGATCAGCCGGCAAACCAATACCAGACAGCTCGAAGTCGCGCAGGCCATCGGTGATGGTTTTCTTTTGTGCTTGCGTTAGAGTCGCAAACGCTGGGCTGGCTTTGATCGCTTTGTAGGCATCAAACAGCCCTTTGTGTTGACCTACCCAAGTGCCATATTCCGACAACAGCGGCAAGCAGCTTTCGTACGCCTCACGCAACTCATCACTGTTGACCACAGAGTTCATGTGACTCACTGGCGACCAAATGCGGCTTAAACGGTCATCCACCTCTTCAATGGGCGCAATCACACTCTCCCAAGTCGGTGCGTCGTTGCCGGCCAGCACTTGGTCGATTTTAGCGCGGCACGCAGCAATCGCGTCTTCAACTGCTGGTTTCACATGTTCTGGTTGGATGTGAGCAAAAGGCGGCAGATCGGTAAACGTCAGCAATGGGTTAGACATAAGCATTCCTTTTTTGTTGGCAGACGAGCTGAGATGTTCGTCGGGTCTTATAGAATAGATAGTGCCCCGAGAGGACTTTTTCAATAGTCATCGACCGCTAAGTTGTTGCCAATTCTTACGATATTCGCGTGAGATAAGCACAAATCGGCAAGTCACGACTTTTTGTTTACCTAGCCGACAAAGGCACAGAGAAAGACAAGCAGCCCGGCGTCGGTGCGGTTATACTCTCCCACATCGCTTTTTGGGAAATAACTATGGCCTAGGGCCATTTAGAGAGAACCGTTTTGCTAAGCTATCGTCACAGTTTTCACGCAGGTAACCATGCCGATGTGGTTAAACACATTGTGCAAAGCCTGATCCTTAACTCGCTCAAGAATAAAGACAAACCGTTTGTGTATCACGACACGCACTCCGGTGTCGGTCGTTACGATTTGACCCACGAATGGTCAGAGAAGACGGGTGAGTACAAGCAAGGCATCGCGCGGGTATGGGCACAAAGTGAGAGACCTGAGGCGATTCAGAGCTATCTTGATGCCATCACGAGCTTAAACAACGGTGAAGGACTGCGCTACTACCCTGGTTCACCACGCGTCGCCCGCGCCCACCTGCGCCCACAAGATCGCATGCTACTGACCGAACTTCACCCTAGTGACTACCCATTGCTGCAACAAGAGTTTCATCGTGATCGCCAAGTCAGTATTTTTAAAGAGGATGGTTTCCAGCGTCTCAAAGCCAGCTTGCCGCCGCAAGAGCGCCGCGGCCTAGTGCTCATCGACCCACCCTATGAGCTAGCCAAAGAATATCGCGATGTGGTTCAGGCTATAGCACAAAGTTATAAGCGCTGGGCTACCGGGATTTATGCGATTTGGTATCCTGTGGTCAACCGCTGCGACATTGAAGATATGATTGAAGGTCTAGAAGGACTCGGGATTCGTAAAATCTTGCAAATCGAGCTTGGCGTCTCTCCAGATACCAATGAGCGCGGCATGACGGCCTCTGGGATGATTGTCATCAATCCCCCTTGGACATTGGAAAGAGACATGAACGACATTTTGCCTTTCCTCAAGGAGGCAATTGCCCCCGTCACAGGCCACTGGAAAGTCGATTGGATTGTTCCTGAGTAGCCTTGGCAAAGTCAGACATTTCGCTGCGATGGATTGAGTTCAACCAGTTCATCCTCATATACATAATAATCAGCTAAAAAATTTGGAGAAAGTAATGGCGACTCATTTTGACTATATCTGTATCGGTGGTGGTTCTGGCGGCATCGCATCAGCGAACCGCGCGGCCATGTACGGTGCAAAAGTAGCCCTAATTGAAGCTCAAGACCTAGGCGGTACCTGTGTCAATGTTGGTTGTGTACCTAAAAAAGTGATGTGGCACGGCGCGCAAATCGCAGATGCGATGAACCTTTATGCCGAAGACTACGGATTTGACATCGATGTCAAAGGCTTCGATTGGAGCAAACTGGTCGAAAGCCGCCAAGCGTATATTGGCCGCATCCACCAATCTTACGACCGCGTATTAGGCAATAACAAAGTTAACGTCATCAGGGGCTTTGCGAAATTCGTTGATGAGAAAACCGTCGAAGTGAACGGTGAACACTACACCGCTGATCATATCCTGATTGCCGTTGGTGGTCGTCCAACCATTCCTAACATCCCAGGTGCTGAGTACGGCATCGACTCAAACGGCTTCTTCGAGCTTGCTGAGCAGCCAAAACGCGTTGCGGTGATTGGCGCTGGCTACATTGCCGTCGAGATTGCGGGTGTGCTTAACGCTCTCGGCACTGAAACTCACCTGTTTGTTCGTAAAGAGTCGCCGCTACGCAGCTTTGACCCAATGATCATCGAGACCTTGGTAGAAGTGATGGAAGCTGAAGGGCCAGCACTGCACACTCACTCCATTCCAAAAGAAGTGGTGAAAGAAGCCGATGGCAGCCTGACACTTCACCTTGAAAACGGTCATACACACAACGTTGACCAGTTGATCTGGGCTATCGGCCGTCATCCTGCCACGGACGCGATCAATCTCGCTTCAACCGGTGTTGAAACCAATGAGCGTGGCTACATCAAAGTGGATGAGTTCCAAGCGACCAACGTACCAGGAATCTACTGTGTCGGTGACATTATGGAAGGGGGCATCGAGCTAACACCAGTGGCGGTTAAAGCCGGTCGCCAACTCTCTGAGCGTCTATTCAACGGTAAAACAAACGCTAAGATGGATTACAACCTTGTCCCGACCGTAGTGTTTAGTCACCCACCGATCGGCACCATTGGTTTAACCACCCAAGAAGCCGAAGAGAAGTACGGCAAAGAGAATGTAAAAGTGTACACTTCTGGCTTTACCGCCATGTACACCGCAGTGACTCAGCACCGTCAGCCATGCAAAATGAAACTCGTGTGTGCAGGAGAAGAAGAAACCGTAGTCGGCCTACATGGCATTGGCTTTACCGTGGACGAAATGATTCAAGGCTTCGGCGTAGCGATGAAGATGGGCGCCACCAAAGCTGACTTCGACTCTGTGGTTGCGATTCATCCAACGGGTAGCGAAGAATTCGTTACCATGAGATAAATCACTGATATTTAATAAAAAGGACGCATCGCGTCCTTTTTTATTTCACGCACATCACATTAAGCAGAGAGGTGCCTTTTAACTGGTTGACCTTGCCACTGGCAAAAAGTCCAGTGCGTCCGCTTCCCCAGTAGGGCAAATGCATCGGCCACTTATTCGGGCCCATATGTTCAGCCGCCAATAGGTTTTGCCACTCTTGCTCACTGGCAAGACGCATTCCCAAACGATAACAGGTTTTGTAGGCGTCTTCATAGTTCATGCGATTCCACGGCAAGCCATGTTCCATATAGAACTGATCATTACCAAACATGGTATAAGGTACTTTGTACTCTACGCCGTTAATGCTCGCGGATAGTCGGATAAGGATTTCATCTTGAGGCTCGCTATTTGCCCTCTCGACATTCGCTGACTCTGTTTTTAAGGGAATCGGCGCAGGCAGTACCGTGGTGTGTTGAGTCTGCGTTTTTGCTGTGGATTTAGGTGAGGGTTTGGCTTTTTCGACAGGCTGAGTCTTACGCTTAGCGGCGGAGGCTTTCGGCGGTGCCCCTTTGACAACTTCACGAATAAACGCTTCTTTGTAGCCGGGCTCACTTTTCACCTTCGCAAGATCTGCGCGCGCCTTGGCAAACTCATCGTACGGGCCAATTAAGCAGCGTACCCCTTTGCCTTCTGGTTTTGCCCACACATCAGTGGAAATATGCTGGTAAAGCACCTTCGCTTTATCCAATGATAACGGTTGGCTGAAGACACCACACTGAATCCAAAAGCTCGATTCACTGCCCTTAGGTTTAGTGCCCCATAGACCATTGCCGATAGGACAGGCCGCATCGAGCACTGGCAACTCGGTATTTGAGGCCTGTGTGGCATCACAGAGAAATTCTTCAGCACTGACTGAACTGGTCGACAAGGAGACAGTGAGCCACGCGGCAACACTCAAAAGCGGTAACATGGTTCGTTTCGGCTTGACTGCCATAATGATATCCAATCCCTTATTCTTTCGCCTAAAACCGGGCGTCTAATCCACGCCACTAGGGTAAACCATACACTGTTGAAAAAAGATGAATGCAAAAAAAGAGCCGTAATCGGTTACGGCTCTTAGTGTAGTGATGTTTTTGTAGTCAGATCTTAGGCTTAGATCACCCTTTGTAAATTTTGGGGTTAAATACATCACGTAACCAGTCACCCAACAGGTTGATGACCAATACCAGTGTCACCAACACAATGCCTGGGAAGGCGGTAATCCACCATGCACCGGAGAAGATGTAGTTAAAGCCAATGCTGATTAACGCACCCAATGATGGCTGATCAACCGGCAAACCTAATCCTAGGAAAGAAAGTGCCGCCTCGGACATGATCGCATTCGCCACCTGAACGGTTGAGATAACCAAGATGGGTGACAAACAGTTCGGCAAAATATGACGGAACATGATACGTGGCGCTTTAAAGCCCATCACACGTGCCGCTTCGACGTACTCTTTCTTCTTCTCTGCCAACACCGATGCACGAATCGTCCGCGCATATTGCGGCCATTCAGCGACACCAATGATCACCACCAGCATAATCACCGCATACTGACTGTAAAAGTCACTGCCGAAGCTGGCTTTAAAGATGGCAGAGACAATGATGGCCACCATCATGGTTGAGAACGACAGCTGCACATCGGCAAAACGCATCAAGAAACTATCAATACGACCGCCAAAGTAACCCGCAGACAGACCAATCACGATGCCAAGTAGCAGTTGCAGACCCACCGCCAAGAAGCCGATGGTGAGAGACAAACGTGAGCCATACAAAATGGTCGATAGGATGTCACGGCCTTGCTCGTCGGTACCAAGCACAAAGCGCTCTTCCCCGCCGTCCATCCACGATGGAGGCAGTTCTGAGTCCATAATATCAATCGATGACAAATCATACGGATCGCTTGGCGCAAGTACGGGCGCGGCAATCGCGACAATCAAGAAAATCATAAAAATGCTGAAACTTGTCATCGCGACTTTATCGCGCTTGAAGTAGTACAAGAAATCAGACTGTTTGAAACGCTCCCAATGAGAAGGAGCTGCGGCTGTTTGACTCATGTTATGCTCCTTTTCCTGTCAGATTAACCGTTGGGTTGATGATGCCGTAGAGTAAGTCGACAATCGTGTTGGTCACCACAAAGATAAGACCAACAAAAATTACGTACGCCGTAATCAAAGGTGTATCGACTCGGTTGATCGCTTCAAGGAAAAGAAAACCCATCCCAGGCCACTGGAACACCGTTTCCGTCAAAATGGTGTACGCCACCATAGTACCGATTTGTACCCCACCCACAGTCAACACCGGTAGCATGGTGTTTTTCAGTGCGTGTTGGTAATAGATTTTGTTCATCGCCAAGCCTTTAGCTTTAGCGAACTTGATGTATTCCGAGCTCAGCACTTCCAGCATTTCAGAGCGAACCAGGCGAATGAAGAGTGGCAACATGATTGACGCCAGAGCCACACATGGCAAGATCAGATGCGCTAAGCCGTCTAAAGTAAAGTAGCCAGACTCCCAGCCGAGCCAGTTCGCCGTCTCACCGCGACCATAGGAAGGCAGCCAGCCAAGTTCGATGGAGAACACATACATCAGCATAATTGCCGTCAAAAAGACCGGAATCGAGATGCCGATACTGCTGCCTGCCATTACCACTTTAGTGAAGAAACTTTTTGGATGTATCGCCGAGTACACGCCAAGAGGAATCGACATAACGATGATGATCATCGTTGCACCAAACACCAACTCTAACGTCGCTACTAGCTTATCGAGAATCACGTCCACTGCAGGACGCTTGAAGAAGTACGATGTACCGAGATCGCCTTGCAGCGCAGCGCCGACAAAACGAGAATATTTGGTAATGAAGGGATCATTCAGGCCTAATTCATCACGCAGCGCTTGGCGCTCCGCCTCTGAAACAGACTGGCCCACCAACTCACGCAGTGGATCACCTAAGTTATCCTGAATGGCAAACGCCACTAGACTGATCACAAACATCACTATCAGTGCCTGAAACAGGCGCTTGACCAGAAACGAAAACATTCCTTGCCCCTTAACTTTCCATGGATTTCAGCCTTGCTAAAGCAGAGGGATCTGCTCGCAAAATTCAGTCTTAATGATGGCGCTTTGCCCGACTGAAACAAAGCAAAGCGCCAAATTCGCTCTCCCATTACTGAGAGCGAGAGACTCTCATTACTTGACCACTAGGTCGCCAAGGTATGGGAAGTTCATAGCGTTGACGATAGGTGCGATGTCCACGTTAGATTTCGCGCCCCACGCCAGGTTTTGCCAGTGTAGAGGAACAAACGCCGCATCGTTGTACAGGATGGTTTCCACTTGTTGTAGCATTTGCGCACGTTTCGCTGGATCCGTTTCTACGTTTGACGCTTCAACCAATTGATCAAGCTCTGGGTTTGAGTAGTGACCACAGTTGTACTGACCTTTACCTGTCTCTTCGTTGCGCGTCATGGTTAGGAACTCAGAGAAGTTTGCAGAATCTTCGGTATCTGAGTGCCAGCCGATCATCAGCATGTCTGCCGCACACTTATCAAACTCTGGCCAGTATTGCGCTTTTGGCATGGTTTTCAGGTCAACTTTAATGCCGATCTTAGACAGCATTGCCGCCGCCGCTTGAGCGATTTTCGCATCGTTCACGTAGCGGTTGTTTGGCGCCATCATTGTCAACGTAAAGCCGTCCTCGTAACCCGCTTCTTTCATCAGCTCTTTGGCTTTCTTCAGATCGAAACGTGGCACAAGATCCGCGCTGTAACCTGCATAACCTTCAGGTCCTTGCTGACCCGCAACACTTGCGAAGCCTTTCATGATTTTATCCACAATGCCTTCGTTGTTGATCGCATGAACGATCGCCTGACGAACGCGGACATCTTTCAACGCTTCGTTGCTATTTTGGTTCATTTGGAACGTGATAATACGAGTACCAGGCAGTGTCACAAGATCGATATCTTTGGCGCCTTGTACACGCTTGTGGTCGTTTGGTGCAACCGGCGCAATCATATCAACGTCACCAGAAAGTAGCGCAGCCACACGTGTTGCGTCTTCTTTGATTGGCACTAGCGTTAGCTTGTCAACGTTACCTGTTGTGGTATCCCAGTAATCCGCAAAGCGTTGAAATTCGACTTTCACACCTTGCTCACGAGACGTCACAATAAACGGACCCGTACCAGATACGTTGGTCGAAGCAAACGAGTTACCGTGCTTCACAACTTCCGCTTTGTCTTTGCCATCTTCTGTTTGACCAGAGTAGAACTTGCTGTCCATTGGGAAGATGTAAGTCGCGGTTTGTAGAACCAGTGGGTAAGCGCCTTTAGACACCAACTCCACTGTGTAGTCATCCACTTTCACCATCTTCTCGTACGGTTCGAAGATCGCTTTAAAGTCTGGAGAGTTTTTCAGACGCTCGAACGTCCAAACCACATCATCCGCCGTTAGCTCGTTACCAGAGTGGAATTTCACGCCTTTGCGTAGCTCAAAACGGAATGTCGTGTCATCGACACGTTCCCATTTCTCAGCCAAACGAGGTTCAAAATCCAATTTTTGTGTGTAACGAACTAGCGGATCAAACACCATGTGAGACATTTGCAGAGTACCGCCTGATAGCTGCTCGTGTGGGTCAAGCGACACCGGGTCAGCGTCATAAGCGACAGTAATATCTGCTGCAGCGGCGGCAAAACTTAAGCCTGCTGCCATCAAAGCCACTGCTAGTTTGCTTTTCATGGTTTTCATGCATAACTCCTTATGCGGGATTCATCCCTAGTTGTTGTATTTGCTTCTGTTTAGCTACCCAACAAAACCGCGTTGGGCAAGGTATACGGCTTTAGGCCGTTTTTACTTCTTCTCTTAAGCCGGTGAACTCTGGCATCAGAGAAATCAGTTGTTGACTGTACTCATGCTGTGGTGAGTTAAACAGCTGCTCAGTGGGGGCCACTTCAAGTAGTGTACCCATTTGCATCACCCCAACACGGTCACACATCTGACGAATGACAGGTAAGTCATGGCTGATAAACAGCATAGTCAGATTGAGCTCATCTTGGAGATCTTTTAATAAGTTGAGGATTTGCGCTTGCACCGACACATCCAACGCCGACGTCGGCTCATCACAAATCAGCAAACGTGGACGAGTCGCCAGCGCGCGCGCAATCGAAATACGCTGACGCTGACCACCTGAGAATTCGTGCGGGTATTTCACCCCAGCCATTCGGCCCAAACCAACATGATCCAACAGATCGTTAACGATCTGGCGTGTTTCGGATTCATTCTTGGTCAGCTTATGGAAACGAATCGGCTCGGCGATGATGTCGAACACCTTCATTCGAGGGTTCATCGAGGTATAAGGGTTTTGGAATACCATCTGCATTTGACGGCGCAGCGGACGACGCTCTTTCTCTGACGTCATCGCAGTAAGGTCAATGCCCTCAAAGCACACTTTGCCCGAGTTCGGCTGATAAAGACCGGCAATCACTCGCGCAATGGTCGATTTTCCTGAACCAGACTCACCCACTAGGCCAAACGTCTCACCTTCAAACACTTCAAAACTGACATTGTTCGATGCTTGAACGTACTCTCGGCGGCTTTCAAATAAAGAGTCTTTGGTGACAAAGCGCAGGTTAACGTTTTCGACCGTCAACAAAGAGCCAGAATAAGCACGCTGATCTTGGCTTTGACCCAACCAGTGATTTTTGACATCCAGCGGCTTCATCTCTTTCGCTTCCTCGATGTAGCTCACCAGAGGGAAACGATCGAGTTTGATATCCGAACGAGGCACGGCAGAAATCAGGCTGCGCGTGTAAGCATGATCGGGGTCGCCCAGCACTTTT
Source organism: Vibrio sp. R11-SG3-ISO3-SZ (assembly GCF_059834345.1). Lineage (NCBI taxonomy): Bacteria > Pseudomonadati > Pseudomonadota > Gammaproteobacteria > Vibrionales > Vibrionaceae > Vibrio > Vibrio sp. R11-SG3-ISO3-SZ. Next base: position 1,362 of record NZ_JCBDGX010000117.1, on the reverse strand, counting down.
TTCGTCGGGCCAAACTCCACCAAATCGCCACGGTACATCACCGCCACGCGATCGGTGACGTTCGATACCACGCCCATGTCGTGCGTCACCAGCATACAGCCAACGTTGTTCTTGATACACAATTCTCGAATCAAGTTCAGGATTTGGTCTTGAATCGACACATCCAAGGCCGTCGTTGGCTCATCAGCGATAATTAAATCAGGCTCACCGGCAAGCGCAATCGCGATAACCACGCGCTGGCGCATACCACCAGAGAACTGGTGCGGGTATTGTTTGAGACGGTTTTCTGGCTGAGGAATGCCCACCTGCTTCATCAATGACAATGCACGTTGATACGCTTCGTCGTCCGACACCTTCATATTGGCATGGATGGTCTCGGTGAGTTGCTGCTCAACGGTAAATAGTGGGTTAAGAGAGGTCATTGGGTCTTGGAAGATAAAACCGATTTTTGACCCGCGCACTTTGCGCATTTTTTCTGGTGTCAGTCCGGAGATCTTCTCTCCATCAAGATAGACGTCACCACTTGCGACCTGACCCGGAGGGCTCAGTAAGTCGATCACCGCATTACCTACGGTGGATTTGCCGGCACCCGATTCGCCAACGACGCCAACAATCTCGCCTCTCTCTATATTAAAAGAAAGCGATTTGACCGCTGCGTGTACGCCGTGACGTGACGGATATTCGATACGAAGATTTTTGACTTCTAAAAGTGCCATTAACCAGACCTCTACTGCTGCGGCAGCCTTCTGCCCTGTCTGAAAAGTGAATCCATTCAAAAAACCGGATCAGTATTCCGGCAATTTACAAGGTCATCAATTTGGCAAAAAATTCACAGAAAATCAACAATCTTAGGATAAAAAGTTGAGAACGCACAAATATCAAGCAGCTTAACAAAATATCTATGCACCTTAGCGATACGATGCATTGATCGGACCTGCTGCATTTTGGCCGTCATTTGCACAGTTTTAGCGCACTTTCACTGCGAAACTTTCAGGGTCAACGAGAAGCCGAAAGGCATAGTTATTCACCCATTATTCAGACCGATCAATTAACAAAAATAACACACATAACCAGTGAGATTATTTTTATCGAGATCAAAAACTAGGTACCAATCACGTTAGTGGTGTAATAAATTAAATAATCACTCTAATACCATAGAAATGGTGGTGGGGAATAAGGAACGTAGCAGAGCAGTTGTTGAGTAAGTATCTGGGTTGTGGGTTGTGGGTTGTGGGTTGTGGGTTGTGGGTTGTGGGTTGTGGGTTGTGGGTTGTGGGTTGTGGGTTGTGGGTTGTGGGTTGTGGGAGGATTGGACAAAACATATAGATGGGATGCAAGAGATAACCGATATGTGCACAAATC
>NZ_JCBDGX010000116.1:0-31352 GCF_059834345.1 Vibrio sp. R11-SG3-ISO3-SZ | reverse complement strand
ATAGCAGTACTTTTGTCTAGCTCCTAAGTGAACGAGGCCAGTTCTCCCCCGCTCTGGCCTCCTTTTTAGTCTAGATAGCTGAAGGCTTAGTCGTGTGCTGTTAAGCCGTTAGCTATACAGATTCAACATTTGAAAGGTTAGTGATTATGAAAGCGTTACATTTTGGTGCAGGAAATATCGGTCGTGGTTTCATCGGTAAATTACTCTCAGACGCAGGCATGGAAGTCACATTTGCAGACGTCAACGAAACGGTCGTCTCTGAGTTGCAAAGACGCAACGAATACCCAGTGAAAGTCGTCGGTGAAGAGTGTGTCGTGGAAGTGGTAAAAAACGTCACGGCAGTCAACTCCGCCACCGATGAGGTGATTGGCTGCATCGCCAACGCCGATCTCATCACCACAGCGGTAGGCCCAACCGTACTCAAGATTATTTCTGGCTCGATTGCTAAAGGCATTGAGCAGCGTTTTGCTGCGGGCAACACGTCGCCACTGAACGTTATCGCGGCAGAAAACATGGTGCGTGGTACCACTCAGCTTAAAGAAGCTGTGTATGCGCATCTTAGTGATGAACTCAAAGCGTTCAGTGATGCGCACATTGGTTTTGTCGATTCTGCGGTTGACCGCATCGTGCCGCCGGCAGAAGAGGGCGAAACCGATCCACTGGCCGTCACGGTGGAAACCTTCAGTGAGTGGATTGTAGATCAAACTCAGTTCAACGGCCCAATCCCAACCATCCCGGGAATGGAGTGCACAGACAACTTGATGGCGTTTGTCGAACGTAAGCTGTTTACGCTCAACACTGGTCACTTGATCACAGCTTATCTCGGTGTACTAGCGGGCCATGAGACCATCAAAGACTCGATTGAAGATCCAGCGATTCGCCAAGAAGTGAAAGCGGCGATGGAAGAAAGCGGGGCAGTACTGATCCAGCGCTACGGTTTTGATCCTAAAGCCCACGCAGCCTACATTGAGAAAATCTTAGGTCGTTTCGCCAACCCGTACTTGCGTGATGAAGTGGACCGCGTCGGTCGCCAGCCTATTCGTAAGCTCAGCCCGCAAGATCGTTTGATCAAGCCACTCAATGGCACCTTGGAGTATGGGTTGCCAAACGCGCACTTGATCAAAGGGATTGCTGCGGCCTTCCATTACAAGAATGACGATGACCCACAAGCGGTTGAATTGCAGAGCATGTTCGCAGAAAAAGGATTTGCCGAGACGCTAGCCCACTATTCAGAGCTGAATATTGACTCAGAAGTTGTTAAACTAGCCGAACAAGCGTATAACGCAATCAATGAATGATGGAACACCAAAGTGCCACTGATGTGGCACTTTCTCCTTTTGAAGAAGCCATGCCAATACACTCGAGTCATGAAGTTGAACTCTTAGAAGAGCTAGCAGAATCAGCCAATGCCGCTGAGTGTCTGCTATGTGCTTATGATGTATTGGAAGACATGCTCGATGCCTTGTTAAAAAGTATTTTCCACAAAGACGATTACGCAGTGAAATTCGTCGTCGACCCATTACTGACCAGTGATGGGCCATTAGGGGAAATACTGGTGCGCATCAAGTTACTGCTCGGGCTTGGGGTGATCAGTAAACAAACCTATGACGACATCGAAGTGTTTGTCACCCTAAAAGAGTGGGTTAAGGTTCAAGAGGGGAAAGTGGACTTCTGGGACCAAGATATCGTGTTTGAGCTCAACCGAGTGAACGCGATACAGAAAATCATGCCTATCGATTACTCACCCGAGTTGGTCGAGGGATTAAATGACGAAATGAAAGCCATGTTTTTAGACCGTCATTTCCAAAAAGTGCGTTCCACCATAGTGTTGGCCGTGAACGACATCCATCAGCAGCTCGCAAGAGAAAACGCGCTGACCTCCTAGTGATTTTCTTTGTCAGCTCTATTGTCGCTATCTATTTTAGATAGCGTTTTTCGTCATCTATGTTAGATAGCCATTCTAGACCATTATTTTAGGCCATTTCCTTGGCCAACTATATCAGACAAGAAAAAAGCCACCGAAGTGGCTTTTTTGTTTCGTGCTAGCGAAAACGTCTTACAGACCTTTGATGTTTTCCGCTTCCAGTTCAGAGAAGTATTTCACTGTCTTCACTTTAAGCTCTTGCTGCGCTGGCTCATCCGCAACGATGATTGCTTTGCGATGCATTTGCAGTGCAGTGACTGTCCACATGTGGTTTACGCTGCCTTCAATCGCCATTTGCAGTGCCAAGGCTTTGTTGTGACCAAGCGAGAGAATCATCACTTCTTCGGCGTCTAGTAGCGTTGCGACACCAATCGTTAACGCAAATTTTGGCACTTGGTTGATGTCGTTATCAAAGAAACGAGAGTTTGCGATCCGCGTGTCTTCGGTCAATGTTTTGATACGAGTACGTGATGAGAGTGATGAGCCTGGCTCGTTAAACGCGATGTGACCATCAATGCCAACGCCACCCATAAATAGGTTGATCTTGCCGTAAGAGCGGATTTTGTCTTCGTAAGCTGCGCAGTGTGCATCGATGTCGTCCGCTTGGCCGTCAAGCAGGTTGATGTTCTCTTCTTGAATATCAACATGGTTGAAGAAGTTGTTGTACATGAAAGAGCGGTATGACTCTGGGTGATCTGGGTCGATGCCCACGTACTCATCCATGTTGAACGTGACGACGTGTTTAAAGCTGACTTCACCGGCTTGGTATAGCTCGATCAGTGCTTTGTATGTCGACAGTGGCGTACCGCCAGTGGGTAGACCTAAAACAAATGGGCGTTCTTCCGTCGGTTTGAAGGCGTTGATTTTCTTCGCGATATGACGTGCAGCCCATTTGCCGACTTGTTCTGCATTTTTTAGGGGAATCAGTCTCATTGGTCTTTATCCTGTTTCAAGTGCTCGATTGGATTTCTTAATTTGCATTGTAAAATAAGGCGTGAGATTTCGCCACTATTTTTGTGGAATAAATGATCTTTCGTCACGAATTAGGCTGTCAATGGCTTCTATGACTCTATTCTCCACATCAATAGTGACAGTTTTTTTATAAAGCGAGAAAAGGAGTGTGAAGGAAGGATGGAGTTGATCATCGAGCGACTAAAAACGCCGCCCGAAGGCGGCGATAGTTGTTGAGAATGTCACTTTGAAAGCAATGCTTTTTGACAGCCATATTTTTTGACAGGAATAACCGTACAGCGCTTAAGGCGTCGTCTCAAGATAGGCTTTGGTCGAGATGTCGGTCCAAGCGCGCACTTTAGTGAGGTACTCGCGTTGCGAAGTGATGATCTCTTGCGCCAGTGCGTCTTTTTCTGCTTGCTCTTGCAGCAAGGCTTCTGTGGCGCTGTGTAGCGCTGACAATACTTGCGGCGGGAAGTCGCGCACTTTGATGTCTGGGAACTCTTGGCTCATGCTTGCCCAACTGTTGGCATTAGCGTCAATCGCTTGGGTATACATGTCAAAAGCGGCCACTCTAAAGGCGGTTTCTAGGATCACTTGCAGATCCTTTGGCAAGCTGTCCCACACCTTCTTGTTGACTAAGAACTGCGTCTCGGAACCTGGCTCGTGCCACGCGGTGTAATAATACGGCGCGATTTTTTGAAAGCCCATGCGCAAATCAAAAGCAGGGCCGACCCATTCGAGTGCGTCAATTGTGCCTCTCTCGAGTGAGGTGTAGAGTTCCCCAGGTGCGATGTTAGTTGGAGCGGCGCCGACGCGCGCCATGACTTCACCGGCAAAGCCCGGAATGCGGATTTTCAGCCCTTGCAGATCATCAATGGTGTTGATCTCTTTTTTGAACCAGCCACCCATCTGAATATCGGAGTTACCGCCGGGGAAAGAGAGCAAATTGTGCGGCGCGTAGACTTTCTCCATCAACTCCATACCGCCACCGCGATAAAACCACGCGTATTGCTCGGTCGCCATCATGCCAAAAGGCATCGAGGAGAAAAATAGCGTATTGGGTACCTTGCCTTTCCAGTAGTAAGAACTGGAATGGCCTAAATCGTATTGACCGGATTTGACCATATCAAAAATACCCAAAGGCGCTTTGTGCTTATTGGCAGAGTCAATACGGATCTGCAAACGACCATTGGACATCTCTTCAGCCAGTTTGGCCATGTTCTTACTTGCATCACCTAGGATAGGGGTATTGGGCCCCCAAGTTTCGGCAAGTTTGAGTCGGTAGATTTTATCGTCAGCGTGGCTGACGCTAGCAAGCAGAGCGCATACGCTCGTGAGCAACGTGGTCGTCACGCGTTTCATGTTTTTGAGTGAGCGGGGAGTGGATGGCAGCATGTTGAGTTCACGTCCTTTTGTGTTGTTATTAGAATATTGCAATGATTTTTGTCTATTGCTTCAAATTCGCTGTTAGCTTCGAATTTGCGCTATTTTTCGTCAACCATTTTATTGGCGGCATCAAGTGATTGGGCGAGAAGATATTCGGATAGAGAATGAATAAACAGTGAGAAGTGAGCTTAGCTGAGCGGCAAGAAGTTAAATTGCCCCAAAAATAGCCGCGCTTTTAGAGTAATGATGCGATCGATGGAAAATGCCATGTGAATCACATGGCATTGAGTTTTTGCTCGATAGGGATCAATCCGCTTGCGGGTGGTGATGCTCAAGGTATTGGCTTGCGGCATCTTGACCCATATAGCGGGCAAGAGTTTTGGTGCCAACACGAGTTAAATCCACCATGATCAATCCATCCAAAGCGTTGTTGAAATCAGGATCGACATTGAATGAGACCAGCTTGCCATTGAGGTTCAAATATTGACGCAGCAGAACAGGGACTCCCTTGCCTTCGTCAATACGATCAATCACGCGAGAGAGCAGTTGTAAATCCGCCAGCGCGGTTAACATGCTGGTGTTCCAGTGGGTGTCGTGTTTCGGTAGCGGGTTGGACGGCGAGACGTACTCAGCGGCTTTCGTGTCGTAGTGGTGCAGTGTCATGGTTTCTGCGAGCAGTTGTCTTGCCTGCTCGCTGTAATCACTACTGATGCTGACTGGGCCAAACAGGTGCGTATAGTGAGGATGGCGAGAAACAAACGTTGCTATGCCCTTCCAAAGCAAGAGTAAAGCGCCCATGCTTTTTTGATACGGCTTATCGATCACTGAGCGGCCCATTTCAATGGCGCAGCCCATCGTATTAATAAAGCGCTCATCATATTCAAACAAAGTACGAGAGTAGAGCGCATCAACCCCTTGTTGCTCAATCAGTTTATCGACCAAACCGAGTCGGTAGGCGCCGACCAGGCGGCGTTGCTCTCTGTCCCAAATAAACAGATGTTGGTAGTGACCATCAAACTGATCGATGTCGAGGGCCAAGCCCGTCCCTTCTCCCACCGCGCGAAAGTTCTTTTCACGCAGGCGGCCGATTTCATACAACACAGAGGGAATGTAGTCGGCGCTGGTGCAGTAGACATCGAATTCACCGCTCGATAATAGGTGATGATCGCGCGGCAATTGGTTGAGATCCACTTCAAGATCGCTCGCTGGGAGAGGGCTCGCGATAGGACCGCTGAGATCAATGCCAGGCGCTTTATTGGAGCGAAGCTGAGTGTTTGCCGCTAGCAAATAGGTATTGAGACGCAGATAGTTGACGACTTGAGTATCGCTGAGCGAGTGGAGCTCTTTGTACTTGATGGCCGAGCCGATGGAGAGTCGAATCGGGGTGTTTGATTTGTTGAGTAATTCTCGACCCAGCATTAATGTGCGCAGCAGTGGATGCACCTTTCCCGCAAGGTAAAAGCGTTTTGAGTTTTGGCCGTCAATAAAGACGGGCACCGTGGTGGCTTTGGATCTTCGCACTAAGCTAGCGACCGAGCGGCTCCACTCTTTATCTTCTAATTTCTGAGTTTTGCTATCGACCAGTTGTGACACTTCGCCAGCGGGAAAGATCAATAAGATCCCGCCTTGCTCTAGGTGTTGGTGAGCGAGTCTCAGCGCTTTTAAATTGGCTTTGTGCGCCTGTTTGCCTTCAAACACATCCACACCAATAAATAGACGATCCAACTCAGGGACAGTTTTTAGGTACTGGTTGGCTAAGATCTGCACGTCTTGGCGGATATGCAGTAGCAACTCAGCGAGGATAACGCCTTCGACGCAGCCCAGCGGATGATTAGCGACAACAACTGTCGCGCCGCTGCGCGGGATAGGATCGAGCGAGCCTTTTGCAATCTGGTAATCGATACCTAGGATAGTTAAGGTGTAGCGAAGAAACTGTTCTGTTGTCGCGTTAGCCGGGCGCTTGGCGTAAAACTTATCCAAACGACTGAGGCCCGTGGCCCATTCAGTGAGGTTCTCACCAAGGCCAAATGGCGTTTTGCGCGGCAATCGGAAAGGGCTAGATACGTCCATATCAATCTCGTCTAAACAGGAGTTGATGATGAGCGTAGGTCATTTAGATGTCACTGAAAGGACAGTTTAGTGAGAGTTCGGTGACTGAGCGATGACGGTTTGATGACGAACGATAGGATGGCGATCAGGCAGTGAATGCTGACTCACTGCCTGATAAGGAGAGGACGATTTCGCTGTTTAAGCGCTGCGATGCACCGCCATATGAGCAAGCGTTACCAATGCTTCTTTATAAGGCGAGTCAGGCACAAGGGCAAGCTGAGCGATGGCTTTATCGGCTTCTTGATAAGCCAGCTGGCGCGTGTACTCCAAAGAGCCGGTTTCATCCATCGCAGCCAGAATCTCGTTGAGCTTCTCCATTCCGTTTGCTTGTTCAATGGCTTCGCGAATCATTGCCGCTTGTTCTGGGGTGGCATGGCGCATTGCGTAAAGAAGAGGGAGAGTCGGTTTGCCCTCGGCCAGATCGTCGCCCACGTTCTTACCCATCTCCTCGCCGTCAGAGGTGTAATCCATCACATCATCAATCAACTGGAATGCGGTGCCGAGATATTTGCCGTAGTTTTGCATCGCGAGCTCAAGTTCGGCGTCAGCGTCGGTGAGAATCGCGCCGATTTGCGTTGCCGCTTCGAATAGGCGTGCCGTCTTCGAATAGATGACCTGCATGTAGCTCTCTTCGGTGGTATCGGGATCGTTACAGTTGATCAACTGCTGCACTTCACCTTCGGAAATCACATTCACCGCGTCACTCATTAGCTCGAGGATCTTTAATGATCCGAGTGCCGTCATCATTTGGAATGAACGGGTATAGATGTAATCACCCACCAAAACACTGGCGGCATTGCCAAACGCGGCATTCGCGGTGGCTTTACCACGGCGCATGTCAGATTCATCCACGACATCATCGTGCAACAGGGTCGCTGTGTGAATAAACTCAATGAAGGCGGCGGCGGTGGTGTGATCCTGACCTTGGTAGCCCAGTGCCCGGGCAGACAACACCGCAAGCAGCGGCCGGATTCGTTTACCGCCACCACTGACGATATAAAACCCGAGTTGGTTGATTAAAGAGACGTCAGAGTTGAGTTGGGCATGAATTGTTTCATTCACTTTTGCCATGTCATCGGCAGTGAGCGCTTGGATAGCTTTAAAATCCATTATACATCCGGCTGAAGGTTAGAACTGGTAAGGTATTCTTATCTGTATTTGTTGGCCAATAATACACTAAAAAACGTTGATTAATACATGCTTAACGGGCATGATTGGCGCACTTTTCATTGGCGATTAGCTTTTCGCCAATTTTTTAAAAATATGGCTTGTCATAGGTGCGAGCTTTCTGTAGAATCTGCGCCCTATTGATGATTAGTTTAGCGCACACCCAAATTGCCCAAAGTGCATAAGGCTGTGCGGAAAAAGCGGAGTAAGATATGTACGCTGTTTTCCAATCTGGTGGTAAACAACACCGTGTAAGCGAAGGTCAAACTCTTCGTTTAGAGAAATTAGACGTTGAAACTGGTGCAACTGTTGAATTTGATAAAGTTCTTCTTGTTGCTAACGGTGAAGACATTAAAGTTGGTGCTCCTCTAGTAGAGGGCGGTAAAGTTGTAGCAGAAGTTGTACAACACGGTCGTGGCGATAAAGTTAAAATCGTTAAGTTCCGTCGTCGTAAGCACTCTCGTAAGCAACAAGGTCACCGTCAGTGGTTCACGGAAGTGAAGATCACTGGTATCAACGCTTAATCGATTAGGAGAGTTTAACAATGGCACACAAAAAAGCTGGTGGTTCTACTCGTAACGGCCGCGATTCAGAAAGCAAACGTCTAGGTGTTAAGCGTTTCGGTGGTGAATCTGTTCTTGCAGGTAACATCATCGTTCGTCAACGTGGTACTAAGTTCCACGCTGGCACCAACGTTGGTATCGGTAAAGACCACACTCTTTTCGCTCTTACTGAAGGTAAAGTGAAATTTGAAGTGAAAGGTCCTAAGAACCGTAAATTTGTAAGCATCGAAGCTGAATAATTTACCTTCTGACTGAATTCAAAAGCCCTGCCGATTCGGCGGGGTTTTTTATTTATGAACCAATACTCAGGCACTCTGTATAAGAGTCCCTCATTATTGGTTCCCCACGGGCGATGTCCTGCTCAGCTGATGAGATCAAGCTGAAGGTGGAATCTGCTAGAATTTATATCATTCAACCTGAGCGGTTGAGATGATGTTGCAACGCAGCGGCGCACTCAGCGAGGTGCGCGGTAAGAGAGCGGAGTAAGAGATGAAATTCGTTGATGAAGCGGTCGTTAAAGTTCAAGCCGGCGACGGCGGTAGTGGTGTTGTCAGTTTTTGGCGCGAAAAATTCGTAACCAAAGGTGGCCCTGATGGTGGTGATGGTGGTGACGGTGGTGATGTTTACATCCTAGCGGACGAGAACCTCAACACCCTAATTGATTACCGTTTTCAGCGCTTCTATGAAGCAGAGCGTGGCGAAAATGGCCGCGGCGGTAACTGTACGGGTAAACGCGGAAAAGACAAAGTGTTGCGCGTGCCTGTTGGTACACGTGCGGTGGATATACACACTAATGAAATCGTGGCTGAAGTGGCCGAGCATGGCAAAAAAGTCATGGTCGCAAAAGGCGGTTGGCACGGCTTAGGTAACACGCGTTTTAAATCCTCGGTGAACCGTGCACCACGTCAAAAGACGCTGGGTACGAAAGGTGAAATCCGTGAGCTGCGTTTAGAGCTATTGCTATTGGCCGATGTGGGTATGCTTGGTCTTCCTAATGCGGGTAAATCGACCTTTATTCGCGCCGTTTCTGCGGCGAAGCCGAAAGTGGCGGACTACCCATTCACGACCTTGATCCCAAGCTTGGGTGTGGTCAGTGTTGTCCCAGAGAAAAGCTTTGTTGTCGCCGACATCCCGGGCCTCATCGAAGGCGCGGCAGACGGTGCCGGTCTTGGTATTCGATTCTTGAAGCACCTTGAGCGTTGTCGCGTGTTGCTGCATATGATCGATATCATGCCGATTGATCAATCGAATCCGGTACAAAATGCGCTGACGATCATTGATGAGCTTGAGCAGTATAGCGAGAAGCTTGCGGATAAGCCTCGTTGGTTGGTCTTCAATAAAGTGGATCTGATGCCAGAAGAGGAAGCCAATGAAGTGATTCAAGCTATCCTTGATGCACTGGGTTGGGAAGACGAGTACTTCAAAATCTCTGCCATCAACCGACAAGGTACTAAGGAGCTGTGCTACAAGCTGGCTGACTTTATGGAATCTCTACCACGCGAAGAGGAAGAGATCTCTGAAGAAGAGAAGGTCAACTTCATGTGGGATGATTACCACAAAGATGCCATGTCAGGTAAAGACGTCATCACTGAAGATGAAGACGACTGGGATGATTGGGACGACGAAGAAGACGACGGTCATGTGGTCTACGTCCGCGATTAATTAAACCTTTTTAAACAGCCGCAATCACATATTGCGGCTGTTTTTTTATCTACATCAATACGTATAGTGTGTGTGAGTTGCACAATAGGGCACTTTCTTGATCAATATTTCTTGATCAATATAAGCAGCCTTTGGCTGTGACTTCTCTCTAATGGAATAGGACATCGGTAATATGGCATCGAAGCAGCGAGCTGTCTCTCGCTTGATTGCCCAAGCAGGGCAAATGCTCTTGGCTCACGGCGCGGAAAGCACGTTGGTGGGCGATTTGATGCGCCGCTTTGGGCGCGCCTCTGGAATGGATGAGGTGGAAATCTCGCTATCATCAAGTTCACTCGTCGTGACGACCTTATATCAGCAGCACTGCATCACCACTACTCGCAGTTGCCCCGACCGCGGTATTAATATGCGTGCTGTCACTCAAATCCAACGTATCTGCATTATGCTTGAGCGCGGCGTGATTGACTATGAGATGGCGCAGCGCAAGCTCAACGCCATCAGCCCCGAGCGATATAACCGTTGGTTGGTAGTCGGGATGATTGGGCTATCTTGCGCCGCCTTTAGCCGCTTAGCAGGAGGCGACTGGATGGTGTTTATGATGACGTTTCTCGCCTCATCCGGTGGCATGATCGTGCGCCAAGAGATAGGCCATCGTCACTTTAACCCGCTGATGAACTTTGCCGTGACGGCGTTTGTCACTACAGTGATCTCGGCCCAAGCCGTGATTTATGAGCTGGGTAATGCACCATCGATTGTGATGGCGTCTTCTGTGTTGATGCTCGTGCCGGGCTTTCCGTTGATCAATGCGGTGGCTGATATGCTCAAAGGCTACACCAACATGGGCATCGCTCGATTCGTGATGGCAAGCTTACTCACGTTGGCGACCTGTTTGGGCATTGTCGCCGCGATGAGTGTGGTTGGCGTTCGTGGGTGGGTAGTGTGATGATGGATGTCGGAATGGAACTGTTGTTAGGTCTACTCAATGATATGTTGTTCGCTGCCATACCTGCGGTGGGCTTTGCCCTGGTGTTCAATGTGCCGCAAAAAGCCTTGCTGTATTGCGCGCTAGGTGGCGCGATTGGTCATGGCTCACGCTATTTGATGATGCAATTTGGCGTGCCGATTGAGTGGGCGACGTTTTTCGCGGCCATGATCGTCAGCATGGTGGGGATTGTTTGGTCACGCCGCTTTTTGGCGCATCCGAAAGTGTTTACTGTCGCCGCGTTGATCCCTATGGTGCCGGGCGTGTTTGCTTTTAAAGCCATGATTGCATTAGTGGAGCTCAACCATGTGGGTTACAGCCCCGAGTTGGTGGCTATGCTGCTCGAGAACTTTCTCAAGGCGATGTTTATTATTGCCGGATTAGCGGTTGGCTTAGCGATGCCTGGGTTGCTATTCTATCGCCGCAAACCCATTGTATAGCGTTGATATTGCGCAGTCTTGATTAGGAGTAGAGTATGATCATCAGTATGATCGCGGCGATGGCCCAGGATCGTGTCATTGGAAAAGATAACCAAATGCCGTGGCATCTGCCCGCCGACTTTGCGTGGTTCAAGCGCTGTACGATGGGCAAGCCTGTGGTGATGGGGCGTAAAACGTATCAGTCGATTGGTCGTCCTTTACCGGGACGAACCAATATTGTCATCAGTCGAGACAGCAGTTTGTCTATTGAAGGAGTGACGGTGGTAGCGTCGATTGAGCAGGCGCTTGCCGCAGCTGGGGATGTCGAGGAAGTGATGATCATCGGTGGCGGCTCCATCTATCAACACTGTCTGGCGCAAGCAGATAAGTTGTACCTGACCTTTATTGATGCCAAAGTAGAGGGCGATACTCAGTTCCCAGACTGGGGCGATGCGTATCAAGAAACCTACCGTGAAGCCTACGCTGCGGATGAGAAAAATCGCTACGATATGCAGTTTGTGGTGTTAGAAAAGTAGGGCAGTACTCTGGCGCGGACCATTCCCGTTCGCGCTCTTTTTACCTAATAGCGTTACCTAATAGCGCTTGCACTCGCCCATTTTGTCCCTAAGCTCCATCACCCATCACCCATCACCCATCACCCATCACCCCAGACCTCTACTATTTCTTCCCCGCTTCGACACTGTGGTAACGCTGCTTTTCCCAATGGAGTAAGGTCAGTTTTCCGCCCCACACACAGCCAGTGTCTAAGCCAATCACTTCCTTGCTCTGGTAGCCTTCTAAGGCCGCCCAATGACCAAACAGCACGGGCTTTTCCAGTGCGATGCGACTGGGCAGTTTAAACCAAGGCATCAATTCACCATCGCTCACTTGCTTTGGTGGCAGTTTGCAGGCCATGTCTAGCCGCCCATCGGCAAAACAAAATCGCATCCGCGTGAAAGCATTGATGGTGTAGCGATAGCGCTCTAATCCGCTTAGTGCGTTGTGCCATTTGTCTGGTTGGTTGGCATACATGTTTTCAATCAGCCAAGGCCAATCGTCACTTTTTAAAATCGCTTCCACTTCGGCGGCGCACGCTCTGGCCTCTGCGAGATCCCAGTCAGGTGAGATGCCCGCATGGCACATCACGAACTCGTCATGTTCTGCCAATAACGGCTGTTGTCTCAACCAGTCAAGCAGTGCCTGTTTATCGGGCGCATCAAAAATCGGCGCCGTTTTGTCTTTGTCTTTTTTCTTATGGATACCCAGCGCAACAGCCAGAAGGTGTAAATCGTGGTTACCGAGCACCACTTTGGCGCTCTCGCCAAGGCTTTGGACAAAGCGCAGGGTTTCCAGTGATTTGGGCCCGCGAGCGACCAAATCGCCGGCGAACCAGAGGGTATCTTTTTTGGGTTTGAATTTGATGTTACTGAGGAGTTGCTGCAATTCGTCAAAGCAGCCTTGAATGTCACCGACAATATAGGTAGCCAAACCGTTGTCCTAATTTAGTTAAGAATATTGGGCAGTGCGAGGCGAAAAGGCTCAATCTCGGCATGGAACTCACGGCCTTGCTCATCGTGCATTATGTATTGGCCTTGCATAACACCGACCGGTGTTTCGAGTGCGGTACCACTGCTGTACGTGTATTCATCACCGGCAGCGATAAATGGCTGCTGGCCGACAACGCCATCGCCTTCCACCGTCATCTGCTTGCCATTGGCATCGGTAATCAGCCAGCGTCGGCTGATCAATTGCACGGTCTGATTGCTGAGGTTTTTTATGGTGACCACGTAGGCGAAAATATAGCGCTTCGTGTGTGGTTGAGACTGCTCAGGGATATAGCGAGTATTGACCTGAACTTTGATGCAAGGGTCGACATCCATTTCACACCTCCAAAAAAGAAAAAGGGCGACAATGCTTGGCACTGTCCCCCCTTATACTAGATGATTTTATTGATGTTTTGCATCCAGCCAGTTGGCGAGGGAGACAAATTGCTGCAAGGTGAGGTTCTCTGGTCGCATGCCTGGGTTAATACCTAGCGCTTCAAGCGATTCTGCATCAATCAGTGACTTGTAGCAGTTGCGCACGGTTTTACGGCGCTGGTTGAAGCCTTCACGGCAAACGCGATCAAGCCAATTCAAGCTGGTCGCTGGGTAAGGCAGCGTCTCGTAAGGCACCAAGCGAACCACGGCTGAGTCGACTTTCGGTGGCGGAACAAACGCAGTCGGCGGCACTTCAAGGACCGGCACCACTTTGCAGTAGTATTGTGCCATCACCGTCAAGCGGCCGTATGCCTTAGTACCAGGGCCAGCAGCGAGGCGGTTCACCACTTCTTTTTGCAACATAAAGTGCATGTCTTGTACGTCTTTATGGTACTCAAAAAGGTGGAACATCAACGGCGTTGAGATATTGTATGGCAGGTTGCCGAAGATGCGCAGCTTGTTGTTCGGCTTAACGAGTTGCGAGAAGTCGAAACGCATCGCGTCGCCTTCATGAATGGTCAGCTTATCCGCCAGTTCAGGGTGATTGCGTAGGCGCTCTGCTAGATCGCGGTCAAGCTCGATCACGGTGAATTTATCCACTTCACGACCGACTGGCTCAGTGATGGCGCCAAGGCCAGGGCCGATCTCAACCAAGTTCTGCCCAGGTAGTGGGTTGATGGCCGAGACGATACCGTCAATGATGTATGGGTCGTTTAAAAAGTTCTGACCAAAGCGTTTACGTGCTTTGTGTCCTAAGTGGACATCGTTTCTCATAATGATCTCAAGTTAACTGGGTTTCTTTTCCACTAGCTCAATGGCATGAGCGAGTGCAGTTCTAAAGCTTCCTGTGTCCGCATCGCCTGTTCCTGCAAGATCTAATGCGGTGCCGTGATCAACGGAGGTCCTAATAAAGGGCAAGCCCAAAGTAATGTTTACTGAGCGCCCAAATCCTTTGTATTTTAGTACAGGAAGTACCTGATCGTGGTACATCCCTAATACGGCGTCCGCCTCTTCAAGGTATTTTTCGTTGAAGATGGTGTCAGCGGGTAACGGCCCGATGAGGTCGATGCCATCGCGCTCGCGTAAGCGCTCTAACGTTGGCGTTATCGTCTCTATCTCTTCTCGGCCTAAGCAACCGTCTTCACCAGCGTGTGGGTTTAAGCCACACACGTAAATTTTCGGTGATGGGATCGCAAATTTCTCGACCAAATCTTGGTGAAGAATATGGATGATGGCTTCCAAGCGTTCAGTGGTGACCGCTTTGGACACATACGCTAAAGGTATGTGTGTGGTGACAAGCGCGACGCGCAAGCCTTGTGTCGCCAACATCATGACCACCAGTGGCGTATTCGACTTTTCAGCGAAAAACTCAGTATGGCCACTGAATGCAACACCTGCACGGTTGATGACCCCTTTGTGCACAGGGCCGGTGACAATAGCATCAAATTCACTATTCATACAGCCCAAAGCGGCTCTTTCGAGCGTTTTTAGTACGTAGTGACCGTTCGTTTCATTGAGTTCGCCCGCAATGCAGGGGGCATCCATCGCAATGTGATCGACAATCAGCGTACCTTGACGTTGTGGGCTCGGATCGCTGCCTTTCTGATAATCCAGCAGCTCAACCTCAATACCGAGTTGAGCTGCGCGCTCGGCAAGTAAGGACTTATCGGCGCACACCACTATCTGATGAGTCCAACTCTCTTTGGAGAGCGCCAGAACTAAGTCTGGACCAATACCGGCAGGTTCACCGGCGGTGACTACGATACGTCTAATTGTCATCTTGCTCATCCTCAACCATTTCGACAAAGGCGCTGGCTCGGATCTCTTGAATCCATGTGCTGGCTTCTTCATTAAATTTTCGGTTGAACAATATGCGATACGCGCGGTTTTTTAGCGCGGAGTCCGTGCGGTCCACCTCGCGGCGATCGAGGACTTCGACAATGTGCCAACCATGAACGGTTTTAAACGGCGCACTGATCTCTCCAGCAGGTAAGGTGTCCACTTGGTGTTTGAACTCAGGGACGTAAAGATCTGAGGTTTGATAGCCGAGTTCACCGTCACGTGCAGCTGAGCCTGGATCTTGGCTGTATTGCTGCGCCATCTCACCAAAGGTCGCTTCGCCATTGTTGATGCGCTCAATGATGTCGTTCAGCTCTTTTTGCACCCCTTCATCACTGAGGATTACCGTCGGCTTAATCAGGATGTGACGCGCATTTACCTCGGTCACCGCCACGGTTTCTAGCCCTTTGACGTCGTCGATTTTGAGGATATGGAAACCGACACCACTGCGAAATGGACCAATGATGGTACCTTTGTTTTGCAAGCTAATTTGGTCGGCGAAGATGGTTGGCATCTCTTCTTTACGCATCCAGCCCCAATCACCACCTTCAAGGGCTTTCGGGCCTTTTGAATAGGTGTAGGCCATGGTGCTAAAATCTTCACCTTGATTGAGGCGTTCAACGAGCGTTGTCGCCTCTTTTTCTACCTCGGCTTTGTCTTCACCGTCGTCGACACGCAACTGAATATGGCTGATTTTGTATTGCACGGTGGCGTTGGTCTCTTGCGCGAGAATATCCGCTAGGTTATCGACCTCAGCCGGCAGAATGTTGATGCGGCGACGAACCAGTGCATTGCGTGCTTCGCTCGCCGCGATTTCTTTGCGGATTTGTTCACGAAATTCAGGATAACTCAAACCTTCACTGACAATAGCGTTGCTCAGTTCTTCGATGGTCTGGTTGTTGTTTTCGGCAATCTCAGCGATGGCTTGGTTAAGACGGTTGTCATCAATACGCACACCCAATCGCTCAGCTTCTTGCTGCTGAATGGTATCAACGATAAGTTTTTCCGTGACTTGTTCACGCAGCGTCGCTTCATCGGGTAACGCTTGGTTGTTTTTACGCGCGTTGGCTTTCAATGTTTTCAGTGATGCGTTGATGTCACTGTGTAAAATCACCCCATCATTGACGATGACAGAAACGCCATCCAGCTCAACCGGCTGCGCGTGAGCGATGGCAACTTGGCTCGCGGCAACAAGCGCGAGTAGGGTGTGTTTCAATGGTTTCATTAACATCCTATCCATTATTAGGCTCCTGCCGCCTTGCAGCAGGAGAGAGATTTAGTTGTTTAAGAAGAATGGGCGACCGTAGCCGAGGGAGTTGCCTGCACTGTCCATCCCTGCCATTCCTGAGCCTGCCCCAATATTTGTGCCAAAGCCGATAATGCCAAAGTTAACACTAAAGTTATTTTCATAGACAGGGTCTGAATCTGGATAACTTGAGAAGCTAGGATCCCAGCTATCCAGCTGATTGCTGTAGGTGAAGCCGATATACCAGCAGTCGTCGGTATAGTTCACTCTCGCCAGCCACTCCAATGCCTCGTTGGTCGTGACATCATGAAAGTACTGAGCACCTACACTCCAGTGGCGGGAGATATTATAGCTGGCCAAAATACCGGCTTGAGAAATACCTTCTTCGGTGATGCTGTCTAGGTCACCTAAGCTGTCGCCTAATGTTTGCTCAATATAGTCTCTCGTGACATATCGGTAATTACCTTGAAGGTAACCACCATTGAATCGATACTCCAATGTGCTGTTGGCGAGTTGTACCTCTTCCGCATCAATATCGTATTGGATACCACCATGATAGAACAAGAAATCATCATAGTTGAAATCCATTTCGACGGCCCATGCAGAGTAGTTGGATGTGCTATCAGTATCGCTATCAGTGTCACTATCCGTGAGAGACTGATTTTTTATGCCATTCTTCAAGTAGAAGATTTGTCCAAAAGAGACGTTCAATCTTTCTTTAAACTGGTCGTCTAAGAAACGAGTCGATGCACCGTAGCTAATTTGGTTAGCGTGAGCAATTTGATCAACACCACTGTATCGACGACTGCGAAATAAGCCGTAATAGTCGGTTTGCATCAAGGTTGTATCATATGTTGCGATGTCGCTTTGGTCTTGATTCGGGACGTAGACATATTGAATTTGTGGTTCTAGTGTCTGCGTATAACTGTCTAACACGACAGTATCTCGCTCCAGAATCAGACCTGCGTGAGTTCTAAATTCGGGTATTACACGAGACACGCTCTCTTCTAGTCCATAATAATCACTATCGGAGGAAGTGGTATCAACACCTTCGAGTTCTTGTTGATAGTAGGTACCTAGCAATCGTGCTTCGGTTGTCCATGAACCCCAAGTCGTACCAATAGGAATTTTGAATCCAGGCTCGACGTGTACGCGGGTGGCACTGGGCTTTCCGTCAGCGTCAGTGTCAAAACGGGATATGTGACTGATTACATCAAAGTCTAAATAGCGCAGCACTTCTGGCGCATAGTAGTTAAACTCCAGTTGAGGTAACAGTCGGTATGGAAGGCTGCTAGTACTTTCGGTTAATACTTGAAAGTCACGGGTGAGGATCGATGCGTCCCAAGAATCACTACGGTACGTCGCTTGTGCTTCTTGAATCAATTGCCCATCTTCTCTATTACCGATACTCGAGTCTACGTGGGAGAAATAGTAGATGTCACTGACTTTTGAGTAATCAACTTCAAACTTCCAATGCTGCTTGTAAATTCCATTGTGCTCCCATTGCACGCCCCAGCGATCGCTGTAGCCATCAGAGGTGTACTTCTTATCATCTGGCAAGTATTCCGATTTGATATTAGTGTTGCCCAATGTCGACAGATGACGGAATTCACTATTGAGTTGCGTCCCACGGTTTTGCATGTATTTGAGTGTGGTTTCGAGGTCATAGTTTGGTGCTAAGTTCCAGTAAAACGGCACCTCCATTTCAAAACCATCGCTTGAGCCGTATGAGACCGTTGGATACAAAAAGCCTGTCTTACGTGTATCTCCGATAGGTACGGTCAAATAAGGCAAGTAGAATACCGGCACATTGACGATTTCGAAACGCGGATTGTAGAAGGTCGCTTCTTCTTCGTTTTGGTCAACATCAATACTAGAGGCACGCAGTCGCCATGATTTATCACCTTCCGGGCAAGAGGTAATCGTACCGTCTTCGATTTCGTACATTGCCTTACCCGTCTTGGCCACGTAGACCGCTTCACCGCGCCCTGGCTCACACAAGAATTGATACTGGGTGTTCTCCAATGTCACTTCTTCTGTGTTGAGGTTGTTGGTGGCTTTCTCTGATATACTTTTCAGCTCACCGTCGCTGAACATCACGTTCCCTTCCGCAACCACGATGTTTTCTTGCTGGTGGAGGGTGACGTTATCGGCACGCATCTGCTTCTTGCCTTGAACGACCACAACGTTACCGCTGTAGGTGGCTTTATCGCCGTTGATCGCCTCTAAGCTGTCTGCTTCGACATTGATGGGATCTTGATTCGGGTTATCAGACTCAGGTTCGTTGATTAAGCATTGATCAATAGAGGGCAGTTCCTGCACACTATCGTCTACGGTTACTTCAGATAAGGCCTGAGGGACATAGAGCGCAGCGCCGATCGATGCGGCCAGTAAGGTGCGGGGGAAAAATGACATCGAGTTTTACTATCCTGTTGAACTTGATATATCCGGTGAATAGGTAACCGAATCTAAGATAAAACGGTCTTTATAATAAAGTAAATTGTGGCGTACGGCACTATCAGACCGCGTTGAGAAGAAAAAATTCAGAGGTTGAGAGCATATAATGCACATTTTCGGCAAAATCCTTGGCACTTTTTTTGGTTTTCTGTTTGGAGGACCATTTGGGGCGTTGTTCGGTCTTTTTCTAGGCCATCAGTTTGATAAAGCACGCCGTTTAAGACAGGCGGGGTTCAATAGCGGCTTTGGTGAAGGACCAAGCCAAGCGCAGCGCCAAGAAGAGTTTTTTAAAGCGGCGTTCTCTGTGATGGGGCACGTTGCGAAATCAAAAGGGCAGGTCACTCGCGAGGAGATCCAGCTGGCTTCAACGATGATGGATCGCATGAACCTGCATGGTGAGCAGAAATTAGCGGCACAAGAAGCCTTCAGAGAAGGAAAAAGCGCAGATTTCCCATTGGAGCGAGTCTTAGAGCGTGTCCGCATCTCAACCGGAGGTCGTTTTGATTTGCTGCAGTTTTTTCTCGAGTTACAACTATCTGCAGCGTTTGCGGATGGCGAGATTCACCCGGCAGAGCGCAATGTCCTGCACAAGATTGCACAAGGTTTGGGGTTTTCATCAGAACAACTTGAGCAACGCCTTCGCATGCAAGAAGCGGCGTTTCGTTTTCAACGCGGGGGTTTTGGTGGCAGCAATGGTGGGCACTATCATCAATCTGGCGGGCAGTGGCAGCAAGCGAGTACCGCAGATCAACTGAGCGATGCCTACAAATTACTGGGTATTGACAGCAGCGCTGATGCCAAAGCGATCAAGCGTGCCTATCGTAAACTGATGAATGAGCATCATCCAGATAAGTTGATGGCGAAGGGCCTCCCCCCTGAAATGATGAATGTCGCGAAAGAAAAAGCGCAGGAAATTCAAAACGCTTACGACTTGATTAAGAAAAGCAAAGGCTTTTAATGAAATTACGTGCCCGACGCTGGTCGGGCACATATCCTTATCAATCTTTGACCAGTTGCGTCACCGTATCTGCAACGTTCTGCGCTCCTTGTCGAATCTCGTCAATCAGGGCTTGTGTCTCCTGCAACTGCTGGTTGCATTCGACGACTCTCGCTTGAATCTGCGCCATGGTTCCCTCAGATTCTGAAGTCAACTCACTGTTGCGCTTAACAATATTCCCTATCTCATCGGTCGCTTTCGTTGTATTCGCTGCGAGGTTTCGCACCTCGTCAGCAACAACCGCAAACCCGCGGCCAAACTCCCCTGCGCGTGCGGCCTCTATGGCGGCATTCAGTGCGAGTAAGTTGGTTTGATCGGCAATGTTGGAGATGGTGGTGACAATGTGGGTAATTTGTTGCGATTGCTCCGTCAGTTTCCCCATTAGAGTGGAAGCGGTACTGACTGATACGTCAATTTGATTGGCGACATCGGTCGCGGTACCTAGCGTTCGAGCGCCATCATTGGCAATGTCTAAAGTGTGAAGCGAGGTCTGCTGAGCCACCTTAGAGGCATCTCTTATAGCCTGCTGATGAAGAATTCGGTCAGTGATATCACTGGCAAATTTCACCACACGCACCACCTTGCCATGACGATCAAAAACAGGGTTGTAGGTCGCTTCTAACCACAGTATCTCACCGTGCTTGTTACGTCTTTCAAAGAGCCCGCCTTTGAACTCGCCTTTGGCTAGTGAGGGCCAAAAATTTGGATTGTTGTGGATGAAATCTTCGCTACAAAAAATGTGGTGATGCTGACCTCGAATCTCAGAAAGCTTATAGCCAACACAGGCGCAGAAGTTATCGTTGGCATTGATGATTTCCCCTTTTGGGGTAAATTCAATATAGGCCATGGATTTTTTAAGCGATTCAAAAATGGCTTCTTGATTGTCTAGGCGGTGCTTTTTCTCCGTGACATCACTAGCGACTTTGATCACTTTGACCACTTTATTATTGTCATCTTTCACGGGAACGTAGGTCGCCTCAATCCAAATCTCTTCGCCCCCCTTACGAAGGCGTCTGAAGGTGCCTGTCTGAGGCTGTCCATTGGCTAGATCGCGCCAAAATTGTTGATAATCGGAAGAAGAGGTCAGGATCGAATCACAAAAAAGGCGATGATGTTTACCCTGAACGTCACTCAATTGGTAGCCGAGTGCGTCGAGAAATAAGTGATTTGCGGTGATGACATGACCGTCAGGCTGAAACTCAATGTAGGCAACGCTGGATTTGATGGCGCTGAACACTTGCGCAGAGGTACGCATTGCATTGAGTTCAAGATCAGTGTAAGCAGAGTCTTTACGGCTGCGAAAAAATAGCATAAATGGCCTCATTGGCACCAACAGGGTGCGTTAGGTCGATGAAATATAAATAGGTTTGCTACTTTCTAATGAGTGCTTATTATCAAACTAGCCGAAAAAGCTGACGCGTACTTATACTAACTTAGTTTATATGTGGCGCAGATTCAAAAAATGTCTCGTTTTTAAGAGTTTGAAAAATTAGCGTTTACTAATGTTTAAATCGAACCATACGAGAGAGCTGTAGTATGATTAGAGAGGACACGACAATTAAGTATGGGATCTAAAAAGGCGAGTTAACCTTTGGTTACTCGCCTTTTAGAATTTGGTGGCCCCTCCCAGACTTGAACTGGGGACCAATCGATTATGAGTCGACTGCTCTAACCACTGAGCTAAGGGGCCGTAGGGCATCGATTATAGGGGAAGCCCCCGAAGCTGTCTAGCCGCAAGCATGGCTAAATGCGCTTAGTTTTTATTCACTTAAGTCTACCCATAATAAAAAAGGTGAGCGCTTGCTCACCTTTTCATCAATCATGCGTCTTAGCGTGAATTACTCATCCAAGAAGCTGCGCAGAGTTTCTGAGCGGCTAGGGTGGCGCAATTTACGTAGCGCTTTTGCTTCGATCTGGCGAATACGCTCACGCGTTACATCGAACTGCTTACCGACTTCTTCCAGAGTGTGGTCTGTGTTCATGTCGATACCAAAGCGCATGCGCAGTACTTTTGCTTCACGAGGTGTGAGGCCGGCCAGTACGTCTTTGGTGGCCACTTTCAAGCTGGTGGCGGTGGCAGAATCGAGAGGCAACTCAAGCGTGGTGTCCTCGATAAAATCACCTAGATGTGAATCTTCATCATCACCGATCGGTGTTTCCATTGAGATTGGCTCTTTGGCGATCTTCAGCACTTTACGGATCTTATCTTCTGGCATCTGCATGCGCTCAGCCAACTCTTCCGGTAGGGGCTCACGACCCATCTCTTGCAACATTTGACGAGAGATACGGTTGAGTTTGTTGATCGTTTCGATCATGTGTACCGGAATACGGATCGTACGTGCTTGGTCTGCAATCGAGCGAGTGATTGCCTGACGAATCCACCATGTTGCGTAGGTCGAGAATTTGTAACCACGACGGTATTCAAATTTGTCGACCGCTTTCATTAAGCCGATGTTACCTTCTTGGATAAGATCCAAGAACTGTAGACCACGGTTGGTGTATTTCTTCGCAATCGAGATAACCAGACGTAAGTTCGCTTCCACCATCTCTTTCTTCGCACGGCGAGCTTTCGCTTCACCGATCGACATACGGCGGCTGATCTCTTTGATGTTTTGCACCGTCAAAGAGGTCTCTTCTTCGATCGCTTTTAGCTTCATGATCGAGCGGCGGATGTCGTCTTCGCTGCGACGAACTTTCTCTGCGTACGGCTTGTCAGAAGCAAGGATCTCATCAAGCCAAGCGTCGCTAGATTCATTGCCGGTAAAGAGCGTAATGAACGATTTCTTCGGCATTTTGCCGTATTCAACGGCCGCTTTCATGATTAGACGTTCTTGAGTACGAACGCGCTCCATCGAGGTGCGAAGTTCATCGACCAAGTAGTCAAACTGCTTCGGCGTCAGACGGAACTCTTTGAATACGTCGAGGACGAGTTCATGAGCGATTTGCGCTTTCGGACTCTCTTTGCCGTACTCGTTACAGGCGAGCTGGAAGTTCTGGAAGGTATTACGCAGCGACGTGAACTTCTCTAGTGCAAGCTCAGGGTCGATGCCAGTATCTTCTTCAGAGTCATCGTCATCTGAATCGTCCTCATCGTCATCCGCATCTTCTTCGTCTTCATCTTTCAAGTCAGACTGTGCGAGCTCAGAGCCGATGTGCGTCGCCGTCGGTGCTGTGGTCTCTTCTGCATCTGGATCAACAAAGCCAGTAATGAGATCGGTAAGACGAAGCTCTTCCGCTTGTACTTTGTCGAACTGCTCAAGAATGTATGGGATAGTGCCTGGGTATTCGGCAACAGCGTTTTGAACTTGGTTAATACCGTCTTCAATACGCTTAGCGATGTCGATTTCGCCCTCTCGAGTCAGAAGTTCAACCGTACCCATTTCACGCATGTACATGCGAACTGGGTCAGTTGTGCGGCCAATTTCGTTCTCTACGCTAGAAAGCGCCGCTGCCGCAGCTTCTGCTGCGTCTTCATCGGTAATGGTGTCATCATCATTCAATGCAAGATCATCGGCATCGGGCGCCGTTTCGACGACTCGAATGCCCATGTCATTGATCATCTGAATGATATCTTCAACCTGCTCGGAATCAACGATTTCTGCTGGCAGGTGGTCGTTTACTTCTGCGTAGGTCAGATAGCCTTGTTCCTTGCCTTTAATGACAAGTTGTTTCAGCTGTGACTGCGGATTTTGATCCATAGACGGTATCCAACTTAGTATCTGGTGAAGGAATTAGTATGCGAGTTGCAAACCACACATAATAACAAATTAATTGATTGCTGACTAATTAAACAGGGTTACGCTTTCAAATCTAGCATCAACGCTAGCAGCTCCCTTCTTTCTTCGGCTGATAAACCGACACTTCTTTCTTTGGCCTGCAGGTTTTCAATTTGTTTTTCGACGCACTGGGCCAGTATTCTGTCCAATGAGTCTAAAAATATATCTTGCTCGTTATCTTCATCGAGCGGGATTTCCCAGCTCGCTAAACGAGACAGTAGCGCTTCATGGCTCGTATTTCGCCAGGTCTCTAACAACTGGCCTGTGTTGATATTGGGGTGCTGATGACAATATTCAAGCACCTGGGCAAATAAACTTAAACCGGGTACGGGTAACTCTCGGACGCTCGATAAATCCGGTACCATTTGAGCATAGCTCGGATTTTGGATAAGCAAAGCGATCACCTCACGCATGGGTGTACGTTTGATCTCTTTGTGTGGCTGAGGTCGAGTTTCGCTTTGCTTTTTGCGCGGTTGTCTAAGCTGATTATCGAATCCGGTTCGCTCGTCGAGCAATTTTTCTAGCAGTTCTTGAAAATACGGGTCTGGAATCTTATCGATCAGGCTACTGGCGTGCGCGCGCAGTGCTGACTTGCCCTCGTTTGAACCTAAATTGAGGTTGTGAATCTCAATCAGATTATCAAACAAGTAACTGGAAAGCGTCGTGGCCTGCTCCATTTGTTGCTCAAACGCTTCTTTACCGTATTTACGTACGTAACTGTCTGGATCTTCTCCGTCCGGCAGGAAGAGAAACTTCAGTGTGTTGCCTGTTTTTAGGTACTGAAGGGCATTCTCTAGAGCGCGCCATGCGGCTTCTTTACCTGCTCGGTCACCGTCATAACAACAGACCACGGTATGGGTTTGTCGAAACAAAAGCTGGATATGATCACCGGTCGTTGAGGTGCCAAGGGACGCTACGGAATAATCAATACCATATTGCGCGAGGGCAACCACGTCCATATAGCCTTCAACCACGAGGATTTGTTTCGGCTCTCGATATGCCTGCATGACTTCATACAAGCCATAGAGCTCTTTGCCTTTGTGGAAAATTGGCGTCTCTGGCGAGTTGAGGTACTTGGGCGTGCCTTCGTCAATAATTCGGCCACCAAAGCCAATCACCCGCCCGCGTCGGTCACGAATCGGGAACATAATACGCCCGCGAAAACGGTCGTAGCGGTTGCCTTTGTCGTTCTCAATCAACATGCCGCCACTGACCAGCATGTCTTGGGTCGCTTTATGCTGACCAAAGTTCTTGCGCACTAAATCCCATTCGTCGGCGACATAGCCAATGCCAAATTTCTGCACGATTTCGCCAGAGAGGCCGCGCTGCTTAAGGTATTCAATCGCAGGCTTGCTGCTAGAGAGCTTAAGCTGGTCACGATAAAACTGCGCGATGGTGCCCATCAAATCGTAGAGGTTGCGCTTTTGTTCGCTGCTGGCTTGCGGTTGATTGCTTCGGTTGAAACGACCATCTTGGCGCTGCTCTCTAGGGACATCTAAACCTAGGAATGAGGCAAGCTCTTCAATGGCTTCGACAAATTCGAGGCGCTCATACTCCATCATAAAGTCGATGGCGTTGCCATGCACACCACAGCCAAAACAGTGGTAAAACTGCTTCTCTTGCGACACGCTGAATGATGGGGTCTTTTCGTTATGGAAAGGGCAGCACGCGCTGTAGTTTTTGCCTTTTTTCTTAAGTTTTACTCGTGCGTCTATGATGTCGACGATATCCAGTCGAGCAAGCAGATCATCAATAAAACTACGAGGAATGTGTCCTGCCATAAAACCTTAGAAAAATGCACTAACTAAACAATTGGGGGATAGATACAAACAAGCCGCGCATTCCGAAGGATAGCACGGCTTGTTGTAATAGGCTTGGGTGTGTTAAGCCAGTTTAGTGCGAACTAAACCGCTCACTTTACCCATATCTGCACGTCCTTGAATCTGTGGTTTTAGAACGCCCATTACTTTACCCATGTCTTGCATGCCCGCTGCGCCTGATTCAGTGACTGCATTGTCAATCAATGCGACAACTTCGTCGTCGGTCAGTGGTTGAGGCATAAAATCCTCAAGTACCGTAATTTCGGCTTTTTCTGCATCCGCAAGGTCTTGGCGACCCGCTGATTCATATTGAGCGACAGAATCGCGACGCTGTTTAACCATTTTCGTCAACACAGCAAGAATGTCGTCGTCGTTAAGAGTGATCTGTTCGTCGACTTCACGTTGCTTAATTGCTGACAAAGCTAAACGGATAGTGCCAAGGCGCAATTTGTCCTTGGCTTTCATCGCTAATTTTTGCTCTTCTTTGAGTTGGTCAATCAGAGCCATAACTAGAATCCTTTAGGACTTAGCTATTAGTACAGGCGAACGCGACGAGCGTTTTCGCGAGCTAGCTTCTTAGCGTGACGCTTTTGAGCTGCTGCTTTAGCGCGTTTGCGAACTGTAGTTGGTTTTTCGTAGTGCTCACGACGACGCACTTCAGAAAGGATACCTGCTTTTTCGCAAGAGCGTTTGAAACGACGTAGTGCAACGTCGAACGGTTCGTTTTCACGTACTTTAACTACTGGCATATGCCTTTCACCTCAGGGGTTAATTCGTTAATGCTGACTTCACAGTACCTGCTCAGTTGCAAGGCCTACAATCAGCTTGATCAAAAATGGTGCGGAATTTTAATCCGATCACATTAGCTTTGTAAAGCCTTTTATTGTTTATACACTGTACAAAATTTGTTTGCAGCGCGAAGGCAAGGTAAGATTGCGCCAATTTTGAAATTGAGAGAGAGGCATCCAGGGTAAACCATGCGCATTATTGGTATTGAAACCTCGTGTGATGAGACAGGCATAGCCATTTACGATGATGAGAAAGGGCTGCTTTCCCATCAACTCTACAGCCAAGTTAAGCTTCATGCTGACTACGGCGGTGTTGTGCCTGAGTTGGCCTCTCGCGATCACGTTAAAAAGACGATTCCGTTAATTAAAGCGGCGATGAAAGAAGCGGGCGTCACGCCAAAAGAGATTGATGGTATTGCTTACACCGCTGGCCCAGGTCTTGTGGGGGCGCTGCTGGTTGGGGCGACCATTGGTCGCAGTCTCGCGTACGCTTGGGGTGTGCCAGCCGTGCCCGTACATCATATGGAAGGGCATTTGCTCGCGCCGATGCTAGAGGAGAACCCGCCGCCGTTTCCGTTTGTTGCGGTGTTGGTCTCAGGTGGCCACTCGATGATGGTCGAAGTAAAAGGGATTGGCGAGTACAAAATCTTGGGTGAGTCGATTGATGACGCCGCGGGTGAAGCCTTTGATAAAACAGCAAAACTGATGGGGCTAGACTACCCAGGTGGTCCGCTGTTGTCGAAACTGGCCGAGAAAGGCACGCCGGGGCGATTTAAGTTTCCGCGCCCTATGACGGATCGTCCGGGCCTGGATATGAGCTTCTCTGGTTTGAAAACATTTACGGCCAATACGATTGCTGCCAATGGCGATGATGAGCAAACCCGAGCGGATATTGCCCTAGCGTTTGAAGAGGCCGTGTGTGCGACGTTAACCATCAAATGTAAGCGAGCGTTGGAACAAACTGGCTTTAAGCGCATCGTTATTGCCGGTGGCGTGAGTGCGAATAAGCGTTTGCGGGCTGATTTGGCGGCGCTGGCGAAAAAAATTGGTGGGGAAGTCTATTATCCGCGCACGGAATTTTGTACCGATAACGGTGCGATGATCGCGTTTGCGGGCATGCAGCGCCTTAAAAACGGCGAAGTAGCAGATTTGGCGGTTCAAGCGACGCCGCGATGGCCCATCGATACTCTGCAACCACTGCGCGGCGCAGAATAATCGCGGCATTCTTGGTTCCGTTCAATGGAATATATCGTGTTTAAAGGCTTCTTGGTTGAAGCCTTTTTTATGCCTGCTTCTTTTCGCCCACTTTGGGCTCGGTGCCAGCAAACAGGCGTTTAATGTTTTGATGATGACGCAAGACAATCAGACAACACAGCATGGCGACTGGCAAGGTGTACTGCGGCTTGACCATCCATGTATAAAACGGTGCCAGCAGCACGGTGACAATCGCCGCTAACGAAGAGTAGCGAAAGATCAGCGCAACGCTGAGCCAAGTGGCGATGATCATGCCTGTTAAATCCAAACCGATAGGGGCTATCGCACCTAATGCCGTGGCCACGCCTTTCCCACCTTTAAAGTGGAAGAAGATAGGGTACATGTGACCCAGACAGGCAGCAATTGCAACAACACCAAGAATGATTGGATCAATGTGTAAAAAGTACCCACCCCATACTGGAATGGTGCCCTTGAGCATGTCGCAGAGTAATACCGCGATAGCGGCTTTTTTGCCCCCAATACGCAACACATTAGTGGCGCCGGGGTTGTGTGAGCCTTGCTTTCTGGGGTCGGGGAGTTTGAGGAGACGACAAATCAGCACCGCACTTGAGATTGAGCCTAATAAATAGGCGCAAATGATCAAGATGAGGGCAAGTGGTGTCATTCGAATTCACTCATAGTCAGCAAGGGTGAGGTAAACCAGTCATTGATATTCTGTTGCGTTTAACTGGTATCATATCGCGGCTTCGCGACTTAAACTACTGACACTGAACGCCAGAGCAGTAAAATAGTACGACTTTTTATGAGAAATGGGTATCCGACCTCTCCTCGGATCAAACAGGACAGCAGTGACCATGGATAAAGTATTTATTGAGCAGTTAGAAGTCATCGCCACCATTGGCGTGTACGACTGGGAACAACAAATCAAACAAAAATTGGTGTTGGACATTGAAATGGCGCACGACAACCGCCCCGCAGGTAAAAGCGATGATGTGGTGGACGCCTTAGATTACGCCAAGGTGAGTGAAGCGGTGTTGAACCACATTGAGCAAGGCCGTTTTTTGTTAGTTGAGCGTGTGGCGGAAGAGGTCGCGGAGTTAGTCATGACCACCTTTAATGTACCCTGGATTCGCATTCGACTAGCCAAGCCGGGCGCGGTGGCACAGGCCAAAGCTGTGGGTGTGGTGATTGAGCGAGGCAAGGCATGATCACCGCATACATTGGCGTCGGTTCCAATGTGGAGAGAAAAAAGCACATCAAGGCGGCGATTGATGAGTTACGCCATTTAGGCCAAGGATTAAGGCTGTCGACCATTTACGAGTGCCCGTCGGTCGGATTTGACGGAGACCGTTTCTATAATTTGGTCGTTGAGTTGCAAACGACTGAAAATCTGACAAAATTTTCACGCTCTCTGCGCGATATTGAGCTTAAATGGGGCCGCTGTGAACACGCAGAAAAATTTCAGCCTCGCACTATCGATCTGGACATTCTGCTGTTTGGTGATGAAGTTTCTGCGCAATCGCCCCAGATTCCGCGCAAAGACATTTATCACTACGCGTTTGTTCTCAAACCATTGGCGGAGCTTTGCCCCGATAGGGTCATTCCCGGTGATGGCCGACAAGTGCAAGAACTCCAGCAACAACTGAATTTAACCACGTCATTGACCGCCGTTCCGATGTGGTTCGATGACACCACCCAATGAGATATCCATGAGTTATTTTGAAGCCTTCATTTTGGCCTTGATCCAAGGTCTGACCGAGTTTTTGCCCATCTCCAGCTCTGCGCACTTAATTTTGCCTTCCGCCATTTTAGGTTGGGATGACCAAGGCTTAGCGTTTGATGTCGCGGTACACGTGGGTACGTTAGCGGCGGTCATTATCTATTTCCGCCAAGAAGTGGTGACACTGCTCTCGTCCTTTTTTGCGTCCATTTTTAGAGCAGAGCGCAGCAAAGAAGCCAAATTGGCGTGGATGATTCTATTAGCCACGATTCCGGCCTGTATCTTCGGGCTACTGATGAAAGACATCATTGAGATCTACTTGCGCAGTGCCTGGGTGATTGCCACCACCACCATAGTGTTTGGTTTGTTGCTCTGGTGGGTGGATAAAACCGCCACGCTGACCGATGATGAATACCAAGCGGGTTGGAAAAAGGCGCTCTTTATTGGTCTTGCGCAAGCGATGGCGATGATTCCGGGTACCTCACGTTCTGGCGCAACGATGACGGCAGCGCTCTATCTAGGCTTTACTCGCGAAGCCGCGGCGCGTTTTTCGTTTTTGATGTCTATCCCTATCATTCTTCTTGCTGGCGGTTACTTAGGTCTTAAGTTGGTGATCAGCGGTGAGCCTATCCACACTGGTTTCCTATTAACGGGCATTGTCACGTCATTTGTCAGCGCTTACCTCTGTATTCACTTCTTCTTGAAGCTGATTTCAAAAATGGGTATGACGCCATTTGTGATTTACCGTTTGCTTTTGGGTGTCGGTTTGTTTGCTTTTCTGCTGACTCGCTAATCCCACTCTTCTCAGACCACATAGACAATCCGTACCTCGCTTGAGGGGCAACATTGTGATATATATGTGGTCTTTCTTTATCTCTCATCTTTGATTGACAGTATGCGTGTTTTTGCTCTGACTCTATTGCTGATTTTAGGCTGGCTACAATATGAGTTGTGGCTGGGTAAGAATGGCGTGGCCGACTACCAAGCGGTCAGTGCAGAAATCGACGTTCAACATCAAGTCAATGCGAGCCTCCAATCTCGCAACAATGAAATGTTCGCCGAAATTGACGATTTACGCCAAGGACTTGATGCCATCGAAGAGCGTGCTCGGCATGAACTGGGCATGGTGAAAGAAGGGGAAACCTTCTATCGCATCATTGGAGAGGACAATTAAATGTCAGACAGCCATTTTGCTGGCAAAATTACTGCCATTGTCCCCGCTGCGGGCGTGGGCAAACGCATGCAGGCGGATCGTCCCAAGCAGTATCTAGAAATTTTGGGTAAAACCGTTCTTGAGTACACCCTCTCGCGTCTACTTTCTCACCCAGATATTGAGCATGTTGTCGTCGCGATTAGCGATGGCGACCCTTACTTTGAACAGCTGCCCATTGCGACTCACCCCAAGGTGATTCGTGTCAGTGGTGGTCGTGAGCGCGCTGATTCTGTGCTGCGTGGGCTCGAGTATGTTTCTCAGCATCAGATGTCACCGTGGGTGTTAGTGCATGATGCAGCCAGACCTTGTGTGAAATTAGCGGATATTTCTCATCTGATTGAGCGCTGCTTAGCTGAGCAAATCGGAGGCATTCTAGCCATGCCGGTACGAGATACCATGAAACGAGCAGCTCATCACAACGCCGTCAGCAATACGGTGGATCACACCGTTGATAGAGAAGGGCTATGGCATGCCCTGACACCGCAGATGTACCCGACTCACACCTTGACCCAAGCGCTGAGCAAGGCGTTGCAATCTCAGGCCGTCATTACGGATGAAGCGTCCGCGATTGAGTGGAGTGGCGGAGCATCACTGCTGGTACCTGGGAGCGGCGATAATATTAAAATCACCCAACCAGAGGATCTGGCTTTGGCAGAGTTTTATTTGCAGAGGGAACAGACCCTTTGCCTCGAATAAATGAAAGGACATAACACGATGATTCGAATCGGTCACGGTTTTGACGTGCACAAATTTGGCGGAGAAGGCCCAGTCATCATTGGCGGTGTTGCCATTCCTTATGAGCAAGGTTTGATTGCTCACTCCGATGGCGATGTGGCGATGCACGCACTGTGTGATGCACTGTTGGGCGCGATTGCTGCCGGTGATATTGGTCGCCATTTCCCTGATACCGATGATGAGTGGAAAGGTGCGGACAGCCGTTTTCTTCTGCGTGATGTGTACCAAAGAGTACAAGCGCAGGGGTATGTGCTGGGTAATGCTGACATCACCATCATTGCCCAAGCACCGAAAATGGCGCCATATATCGAATCGATGTGCCAAACCATCGCACAAGATTTGGACACCGACGTCACCAACATTAATGTCAAAGCGACCACCACAGAGCGTCTCGGCTTTACTGG
>NZ_JCBDGX010000115.1:0-11090 GCF_059834345.1 Vibrio sp. R11-SG3-ISO3-SZ | reverse complement strand
TACCTTACTTTGGTGCCTGTATTCACGTACCGCCACCGCCACCAAACCAGATCATTTACGTGAAGTTCCCTCAAGGGGCACCAGTGCAACAGCTGTGGGACGTGATTTATGTGGTCGGTACGCTCAAGACAGAAACCATGAGTCATGAGTTGGCCGAAACGGGTTACCTGATTGAAGGCACCGCGATTACTGAGTACGACGATCAGTAACCCCTCGAATCCATTAACAATAAAGCAACCTGTTAAACGCCCAGCTTAGGTCAGATATCGAGAGAGATACGCTAGGATCCCGAGATAAGTCAGGAGTAAAAAGGCGATTAGCAGGTGCTTTTTCAGTTTTTCATCACTTGAAAACTTCATAAAGCCCTCCAAAACAATAGCAACAATTTTAACAACTTATTATCATTCGTGATAGTGATATTTTTATAATCTTATTCGGATAAGCATCACACTCTATGGCGGGTAGCATCCGGCATCGCTGTGCAATATGATTTAATAACGATATGACTGCTAAGGAATATCATCATGTCTGAGCCAAATAAGCCGGTTGTGATTGAGCACGACGCTACCCACACCGATAAGCAAGAAAAAAAGTCCAGCTACGTCAAAGACAGCGCCAGCCGTATCCTCACCATCGCCCAGCAATATGGGTTGGATGCCATGCTGCAAGCGCAAACACCGGAAAAAACGGCACTCGAACGCGCTTTGTTGCGCGAGCGTAAACGCAAAGAGCTCAGACAGAAAAACCTTGAGCAGATCCTAAAGCTTGCTCACACCTCATGTAAGAACGAAACCGCAGGCGATCCTGACCAAGATTGGTTGTATCGATTCTTCGATATGGCGCAAGAGGTGCACAACAGCGCTA
Organism: Vibrio sp. R11-SG3-ISO3-SZ; assembly: GCF_059834345.1. Lineage (NCBI taxonomy): Bacteria > Pseudomonadati > Pseudomonadota > Gammaproteobacteria > Vibrionales > Vibrionaceae > Vibrio > Vibrio sp. R11-SG3-ISO3-SZ. The sequence continues at coordinate 10,226 of NZ_JCBDGX010000115.1, read as the reverse complement.
TGCAACGTTTGTGGGCTCAGGTGCTGAAGCGTGAAGTCACCAACCCTGGCTCCACGTCGATGAAAGCCCTAAAAGTGCTGCAAGATATGACGCCCAAAGAGGCGCAGATCTTACAACGCGCATCCTCACTGGCGTGCAGTTTTGGCGGAGACAACAGCCGCAAGCTCTTGATCGGTTACCGCGCCCAAGGGGGCATTTTTAGTTTTGGCAAGCGAAATACCACCAACAACATCAATGTCGGCAACTTCCAACTCCCCTATTCGAGTTTATTGGTATTGTTTGAACTGGGGCTAATGCACTCAGCAGAGCTCGAATCGGGCGAGATTGAGCTCGACTCACCACTGGCGTTGACCTACCAAGGCAAACAACTCTTGTTGCAAGCGCACAGCAAAGGCGTGAGACTGCTCTACTACCGTTTTAGCCCTACCGGCAACGAGCTGTGCAAACTGCTAGGGAATAAGCCCAATACCCAGTATTACGATCAGCTGTTGGCGCTCCTCAATCAGAAATTTAGCGCCAATACCGACGCGTCAAACTCCTCGATTCACCACACGGTGTAGTGGCCGACAAACAAAATCAAACGACAAAAAAACGCCAGCGACATCGCTGGCGTTTTCATACTTGGCGGTCAACAGCCGATCATTACGCTTTCAGTGCTTTGAACGCGTTGATCAAGCCATTGGTCGAGCTATCGTGAGAGCTCACTGGCGCGTCATCGCCGAGTTCAGGTAGGATCTGGTTCGCCAACTGTTTACCGAGCTCCACCCCCCATTGGTCGAAGCTGAAGATGTTCCAAATCACGCCTTGAACAAAGATCTTGTGCTCGTACATCGCAATCAATTGACCCAATGTGCGTGGAGTGATCTGCTTAACCAAGATGGAGTTCGTTGGGCGGTTACCTTCAAACACTTTGAATGGCACCAGGGCTTCCACTTCCTGCTCCGTTTTGCCTGCCGCCAAGAACTCCGCTTTCACTGTCTCTGCAGATTTACCAAACGCAAGTGCTTCAGTCTGAGCAAAGAAGTTCGACATCAATTTCTGATGGTGATCACCGGTTGGGTTGTGGCTCAACGCTGGCGCAATGAAGTCCGATGGGATCAACTTAGTGCCTTGGTGAATCAACTGGTAGAACGCGTGCTGACCATTGGTTCCTGGCTCACCCCAAATGATAGGGCCCGTTTGGTAAGTCACAGCATCACCGTTGCGATCGACAAACTTACCGTTGGATTCCATGTTACCTTGCTGGAAGTACGCCGCGAAGCGGTGCATATACTGATCGTATGGCAAGATCGCTTCCGACTCTGCGCCGTGGAAGTTGTTGTACCAAATACCGATCAACGCCATGATCACTGGAATGTTGCTCTCAAGCTCTGTCGACTTGAAGTGGTTGTCCATCTCATGAGCACCGGTCAGTAGCTCGATGAAGTTGTCGTAGCCGACACCCAATACAATCGACAAACCGATCGCAGACCACAGTGAGTAACGACCGCCGACCCAATCCCAGAACTCAAACATGTTGTCGGTATCAATACCGAACTCAGACACCGCGCTAGCGTTAGTCGACAAGGCCGCAAAGTGCTTAGCTACGTGCGCTTCATCACCGGCTGATGCTAAGAACCAATCACGAGCGGAGTGCGCATTGGTCATGGTTTCTTGCGTGGTGAAGGTTTTCGATGCCACAAGGAAGAGTGTGGTTTCTGGGTTTACTTTCTTCAACGTTTCAGCGATGTGAGTGCCGTCAACGTTAGAGACAAAGTGCATGTTGAGGTGTGTTTTGTACGGCGCGAGCGCTTCAGTCACCATGTATGGGCCTAGGTCAGAGCCGCCGATACCAATGTTCACGACATCGGTGATGGCTTTGCCTGTGTAGCCTTTCCACTCACCGCCAATCACACGCTCAGAGAACGATTTCATCTTCTCTAGAACCGCGTTCACCGCTGGCATCACATCTTCACCATTGACCATAATTGGCGTGTTGCTGCGATTACGCAACGCCACGTGCAGAACGCTGCGGCCTTCAGTTTGGTTGATGGTGTCACCACTGAACATGGCCTCAATCGCGGACGCCAGATCCGTTTCTTGTGCCAAAGCAAACAGGTGCTTTAACGTCTCTTCATTGATGAGGTTTTTTGAGTAGTCGACAAGCATATCGTCGCCAAAGCGAGTCGAAAATTTGTCAAAGCGCGCTGGGTCTTGTGCGAAGAGCGCTTTAAGATCCATATCTTGTGCGGATTCAAAATGTGCGGTGAGTGCTTTCCAAGCGGATGTCTGCGTTGGATTGATAGTTTTCAACATGGTCGTTATCCCGATGTTACAGTCCGTTTTTATTCCATTCAGTCTAGCGAAAACTGGTGGAATCCCCGAATTTGAAAATGAAGAATAATTGTAATTTTTTTTCAGTTGCTCATTATGACCTAGGGTACCCTCACTCTCTTTGAGTTAGGTCACGTTACCCGCTTCAAAACCGAGCAACTGCGTCGTTGCACGTGGAATAATAGCATTGATTTTGGTGATGCTGCACCGTTGATCACTGCACTAACCCTAAGCAATTTTGCCAGCGGGTTTGTCTAGATAAGGAGTCTCTATGTGGTCTCAGGCCCAAGTACAATTGCGCGCGAAACCGCGCGGGTTTCATCTCATTACCGATGAAATTGAGCAACAATTGCCACAAATTCAATCGATTTCTGTCGGTTTATTACAGCTGTTCATCCAACATACGTCCGCAAGTCTTACCCTCAATGAGAACGCCGATCCTACCGTGCGCAGCGATATGGAAGCGCACTTTAATCACTTTGTGCCACAAAACGCGCCTTACTACCGTCATACTTATGAAGGTGATGATGATATGCCCGCGCACATTAAAGCATCGATTCTCGGCGCCAGTGTCATGATTCCGATTCGACAAGGTCGATTGGCACTAGGAACGTGGCAGGGGATTTATCTGGGTGAACACCGAGACAACGGTGGGAAACGAACTATTATTGCCACCCTACAAGGAGAGTAGAGCCCATCGGTGTGATTAGAACGGCTGATTGATCATCACGCGAAACGTGCCTTCTTCCGCTCCTTTCGCGATTTCGGCGCGAACGACCACGCCTTCAACCTGAAGCCTCACTGCTCCGCCAAGGTTCCACTGCATATCTGAGTGGAGCGTGGCTAAATCAAACTCATCAGCCACACGACCGGCTTCGGCAAACAGTACCCACTGCCACCAAGGCAGATCGTAATAATTAAGAACGGGCACACTCTCTAGCGGCTGCCAATCGGGTAAGACACGATACTCCATCGAGTAGTGCAGCGCCGAGCGACCGTGATACCGCCCTGCGGTAAAGCCTCGTAGGCGATATAAACCGCCAAGTCGCGCCTGAAGTTGCTCTGGCGGTCTCGCACAACCCTCACAGGCATCCCAGGTGGGCGTGTCTGCGGCATAGACATCAAACGCCAGCACTTGCTGATCAAACCAACTGCCCAAAGGGCCAAGGGCAACATACTGGCTGCTCTGCGCTTCCCACTTTATCCAGCTATCGCTAAGGCGCTGCTCTGTGCCCATGCTGACCGTGAACGCCGAGTGTGAGCCTTTGGTTGGGTTGCGGACACTGTCTCTATTATCCCAATCTAGGCTCACCTCAACGCCAGTGGCTTTCTCTGCTTGCGTGTAGACATCCAATTGACGCTCTGAGTAAAACGGCGTCACGCTGATGGAAGTGACGCCAGAGTCGTAAGGTGAGGCGGTGCTGACCGGACGTGACGGCGCAAACACACCACTCATGCCTTGCTGTGAAACCAGCCCCCAAGGGAGCAAATATTTAAACTCGAATTGGTAGTTCTGCTCATCACCGTTGGTGATGGTGCTGCCCCCCGTAGGCGACGCATTGCTACCCTGCTCTCCAAGGTAATAAGGGTTGTCATTAAAGCGCGCTTGGTACATCTGCGTACTGACCAGCCAATGAGAGGAGAGTGCGTAATTGAACGCCGCAACATAACCAAGATAACTGGCTTTATCAGAGTACAACCCCATGCCAAAGAGCACGGTTTGCGGTTGCCCTACGCCTTTCGCCACCCCAGCAACACCGAAGGTATTACCGAGCGTTTCGGTACTAAAATAAAAGGGCAGAAACGCAGAATCTTTCTCGCCACTGTGGCAAAAGGTAGCGATAAAAAAGCTGGCCACTAGGGCCAGCATTCGCAGTTTATTCATAGCTTTGCAGAGACTTCTGGTAATCCATCTCAACACGCGAAGTGAGCTTAGTCACCAGTTCATAGGCGATGGTGCCAATGTGGGACGCCACCTCTTCGGAGGGTAAATCTTGCCCCCAAAGAATCGCTTCATCACCCACTTTGTCTTGTGCGTCACCGCCAAGATCGACCGTTAGCATATCCATCGACACTCTACCGACAATCGGCACTCTGCGACCATTGACCAGCACAGGGGTGCCATTGGGCGCGGTTCTTGGGTAGCCATCGCCGTAACCAATCGCAATCACGCCGACTTTGGTGTCTTGCGCGCAAGTCCATGTGCCGCCGTAACCGACCTTTTCCCCTTGCTTCACATCTCGAACCGCAATGAGGTGAGATTTTAACGTCATCACTGGCTGATAGCCGAGATCCGCCGCACTTTGATCATTAAATGGCGACACGCCATACATGATGATGCCGGGTCTTACCCACTCTAACTGGCTCTCTGGCCAAGCCAGTAAACCCGCAGACGCGGCGAGAGAACGCTCACCTTCACAACCTTGCGTCAAAGAGAGAAACAGCTCGGTTTGCTCTTGCGTGGTGCTGCTTTCGAGCTCATCAGCGCAGCCAAAATGACTCATGTAACGCAGCGGCTTCGCCACATTCGGGCAGCGCTTCAAACGGGCAACAAACGTTTCGTATTGCTCTGGCCTGACACCTAAGCGATGCATACCGCTGTCGACTTTCAGCCAAACCACAACAGGAGTATCCAACTCGGCATCTTCTAATGCTTGAAGCTGCTCTTCACAGTGCACCACCGTTTGGATGTTGTTGGTGACTAATACAGGTAAATCCCCTGGTGAATAAAAGCCTTCGAGAAGGAGGATAGGTTTCACCACACCACAAGCGCGAAGCCCCAGCGCCTCTTCAATGCGCGCGACGCCAAACGCGTCCGCACCTTCAGCGTGCTTGGCAACGTGACGAAGTCCATGCCCGTATCCGTTCGCTTTCACCACGGCCATGATTTTGCTGCTCGGCGCTTGGTGTTTAATGCGAGCCAAATTGTGTTTCAGCGCATCCAAATTAATCGATGCGGTTGCCGCTTTCATGTAACTCATCGATTATTCATCATCCATATCAAACGCAGGACCCGCGTAATTGTCAAAGCGCGACCATTGACCTTGGAAGGTCAGTCGCACTGAACCAATCGGACCGTTACGCTGCTTACCCAAGATAATCTCTGCGGTCCCTTTCATCGGGCTATCTGGGTTGTACACCTCGTCACGGTAGATGAACATGATCAAGTCGGCGTCCTGCTCGATAGAGCCCGATTCACGCAGATCCGAGTTCACCGGACGTTTATCGGCTCGTTGCTCCAACGAACGGTTCAACTGAGACAGCGCCACCACAGGCACATTGAGCTCTTTAGCCAACGCTTTCAATGAGCGAGAAATCTCTGCAATTTCCAACGTCCGGTTATCCGACATCGCAGGGACGCGCATGAGCTGAAGGTAGTCGACCATGATCATCGACAGACCGCCATGATCGCGAGCCACACGACGAGCGCGCGAGCGCACTTCCGTCGGTGTCAAACCTGAGCTGTCATCGATGTACATGTTCTTCTTCTCCATGAGAATCCCCATGGTCGATGAGATACGCGCCCAGTCTTCATCATCCAACTGACCGGTACGAATTTTCGTTTGATCAACACGCGACAACGAGGCGAGCATACGCATCATGATCTGTTCCGCGGGCATCTCAAGAGAGAAGATCAGCACGGGCTTGTCTTGTTCCATCGCCGCGGTCTCACATAAGTTCATCGCAAAGGTGGTTTTACCCATCGATGGACGCGCTGCGACAATGACCAAATCAGAACCCTGTAGACCCGCGGTTTTCTTGTTGAGATCCGTAAAGCCCGTGTTGACGCCAGTCACCCCGTCTTGCGGCGTTTTGTACAACAGTTCGATACGTTCGAGGGTTTTTTCTAGAATGTTGTCGACGTTTTGCGGACCTTCATTCTCATTGGTGCGGGACTCGGCAATGGCAAATACTTTACTCTCAGCCAAGTCGAGCAGATCTTCTGAGCTGCGTCCTTGTGGATCGTAGCCGGCATCGGCAATCTCATTGGCAACACCGATCAAGTCGCGAACCAGTGCGCGCTCAGCCACAATGTCTGCGTACGCATTGATGTTCGCCGCACTCGGGGTGTTTTTGACTAAGTCCGCCAGATAAGCAAAGCCGCCTACTTCATCAAGCTGTTCGCGCTGCTCTAAAAATTCTGACAAGGTGATGAGATCAAGTGGCTTGTTGTCTTCCAAAATGGCTTGTACCGCTTGAAACACTAAACGGTGAGGTCGACTGTAGAAATCTTTGGCGACCACACGCTCAGAGACGGTATCCCAACGCTCGTTATCCAACAGCAAGCCACCAATGACCGACTGCTCGGCTTCTAATGAGTGCGGTGGGACTTTGATGGCATCGACTTGGGCGTCTCGTGGTTTAAGGTTCCGATTCTCTACTTTGCTCTGGGCCATGATTTCACTCAACAACTTGTTCCTGACCGGACATTATAACGAGAATCATCGCTATGTCTCCCGTTTCAAGCTAGGAACAACGATCCGATTTGAGTTTTGACTCCGCCCTGACCAAGTCTATACAAAGCCTGTTTATTATTGCGCCCTGTTATTTTTCGACCGAGAGGTACTGAGTGTCAAAACTTTGGTTATTGTGCGTGGGGTTAATAGGCTCGTCCTTGGCCTACGCAGATAGTACGGATCAAAGTGAAATGGATATCCAAGTACCTTCCCCCTGGGATACAGAGGTCGAGTTCGGCTATCAAGCACACAAGGGCAATTCCGACTCCGAATCGCTCAACTCTCGTTTAAGTGCCGAGTACATTAAAGGTCGCTACCGTACCAGCGGAGAGTGGAAATACTACCTGCTCTACAAAGATGGGACAGAAGACAAGCGGCAGTCCACCTACACTATGCAAGGTGACTATAAACTTGGGCCCAAGACCTACCTCTATTCGAGTTATAAAGGCGTCAACTCAAAGTACACCGCGTACTACAAAGATCACACGCTTTCGGGAGGGCTCGGTTATCAGTTATCAAACACGGATGACTTCTTGCTTGAAGTCGAAGTCGGTCCGGGTTATCGCTACCAAGAACCCAACCTTGATGAAATTGATGATGACGATATCATCTTTCCCAACATTGTGAGGGAAGCGATTTTTCGTGGCAACATCAACAGCAGTTGGCAAGTGCTTGAAAGCCTACGTCTCTCCGCGGACGTGACTTGGGTTAGCGGCCACAGTAACACCCGAACCGATACCGACATCAGTGTCACCAACAACATCACTGAGGATATTGCGCTTAAGCTCACTCATAACCGCCAATATCACGATAAGGTTCCAGAAGGGCTAAGCAAAGCTGATAGTATGTTTTCGGTCAACTTGCTGTTTGTGTTCTAAATGAAAGAAGAACCCTGAGCAAAATAGCAGACATAAAAAAACACCAGCCGAGGCTGGTGTTTTGCTATTCGTCTTAAGGCTGAATTACTCAGCTGGTACAACTTGTAGGTTGATAGCAGCAAATACTTCAGAGTGAAGTTGGATGCTGATTTCAAACTCACCAGTAGTACGTAGAGCACCTTCAGGTAGGCGAACTTCGCTCTTAGCTACTTCAACGCCAGCTGCAGTGATTGCATCAGCGATATCACGAGTACCGATAGAACCGAATAGTTTACCTTCGTCACCTGCTTTAGAAGCGATAACGACCGCTTCTAGTGCGTTCACTTTCTCAGCGCGAGCTTCTGCAGCAGCAAGTTGCTCAGCAACTTTTGCTTCTAGCTCAGCGCGACGAGCTTCGAACATCTCAACGTTAGTCTTAGTTGCCATAACTGCTTTACCTTGTGGGATAAGGAAGTTACGAGCGTAGCCAGATTTAACGTTTGCAGTGTCACCAAGACCACCTAGGTTACCGATTTTATCAAGTAGAATAACTTGCATTGCTTAATCCTCTTTCTTAATAAAACGACCGATTACTGATGCTTGTCAGTGTACGGAAGTAAAGCTAGGTAGCGTGAACGCTTAATAGCGCGAGCTAGTTGACGTTGGTATTTAGCGCTTGTACCAGTGATACGGCTAGGAACGATTTTACCAGCTTCAGTGATGTAGTTTTTAAGAGTTGCTACGTCTTTGTAATCAATCTCTTGTACGCCTTCTGCAGTGAAACGGCAGAATTTACGACGACGGAAGAAACGAGCCATGGGCTATCTCCTGATCTTAAATTTGAGTAATGTTGTCGGCATGTAACACTAATTTCCCAACGCCATTTCGGCCGGTTTGATAAGCGACAAAACCACTTACCTTAATGTTACTGCCTTGTACTAAATTCTGAGTCAATGCTTGTGACCTTTGCCCACTGATCACGACCGGTAGACGACAATAGACTTGTCTCGGTAGGTCAGCTTCAATCATGGTCGAGCGATGCTCTAACCAAAACCGACAGTGTTCAATACCACTTGGGCTTTTACTTCGAATGGGAGGCTTAGCAATGGTGCCACTGAGCTCCATTCGATTGGTCATAAGTGAAATTACTCAGCCGCTGCTTCTGGCTTAGCTTCAGCACGCTCTTCGCGACGAGGAGCACGCTCTTCTTTCTGCTTAAGCATGATAGATTGCTCAGTGATAGCCGCTTTAGTACGCATGATCATGTTACGTAGAACTGCATCGTTGAAACGGAAAGCAGTTTCTAGCTCATCAATAACAGCTTGATCAGCTTCCACGTTCATTAGAACGTAGTGAGCTTTGTGAAGCTTGTTGATTGGGTAAGCCAGTTGACGGCGACCCCAGTCTTCTAGACGGTGGATAGTACCGCCAGCTTCAGTGATTGAACCAGTGTAACGCTCGATCATGCCAGCAACTTGCTCGCTTTGATCTGGGTGCACCATGAATACGATTTCGTAATGACGCATGGGTTGCTCCTTACGGATTATTCAGCTTCCACAATTGGCTCAGTCGTCCAGAGGAAGCAAGGAACTAAAGATAATTGACTGAGATTTAAGGAGCCGGAATAGTACAGAAAGAAAGCAGTTTAAGCAAGAGAAAAGATGAGTTAGGTATGACAAACTTGGCTAGGTTGCCGAGTGTGCGTTGTAGGCAACGCATACACTCAGCTTCGGTAGTGACGTTAGTGAAACGTTAGTTAATCTTCATCAACAAATTGCGCTTGGAGATAGTTTTCGATACCGGTCATATCAATCAATCCAAGTTGCGTTTCAAGCCAATCCACGTGTTCTTCTTCATCTTCTAGGATTTCTTGGAACAGATCACGAGAGACGTAGTCTCGAATGTCTTCCGCATAGGCGATGGCGTCTTTCAAATCCGGTATGGCTATCAGCTCTAACTTCAGATCGCATTCGAGCATTTCTTTGGTGTCTTCCCCGATCATCAACTTACCCAGGTCTTGAAGATTAGGAATGCCCTCTAGAAATAAAATGCGCTCGATGAGATGGTCGGCGTGTTTCATCTCGTCGATAGACTCATGGTACTCTTTGTCTGCGAGGTGCTTTAGCCCCCAATCCTTGTACATACGAGCATGAAGAAAGTATTGGTTGATGGCAACGAGTTCATTGCCGAGAATTTTGTTGAGATGCTGGATAATAATTGGATCGCCTTTCATGACAGAAGCCCTCCTCTTTGGCTCTTTTAACTGTAGAACCAAATGAGAAGGTGTCAAAAAAGTCGACACATTTTTAGCTAGTGGATTAGCTAGCTTGTTTAAACAGATTCACTGCCGATTCGTTGATGATCTCTTTCGCCGTGCGCACACACTTACCACATTGGGTGCCTAAGGCTGTGCATTTCTTGATTCCTTTTATATCGGTCACGCCCTCTTCGACAACTAACTTGCGGATTTTTTTATCCGAGACGCCATGACACAAACAAACGAACATAATTTTACTACCTGACCTAACGACTTCTAGATTGAATATAAAAGAGAACCATTCTTATTACCAGTCTCAAATGAGTAAAATATAGATCGATT
>NZ_JCBDGX010000114.1:0-17006 GCF_059834345.1 Vibrio sp. R11-SG3-ISO3-SZ | reverse complement strand
CCAGCATCACCGGAATCTCAAAGGCGGCGGCAGCCCCAAATAACAGCCCAAGCCAGCTGGCATCGACCACTAACTCTTGAGAGAGGTAAAGCGGAATACTGATGATGTAGAGGTTATTCGCTGAAAAAGCGCACACCACGATCACGCAGTACAACAGCACACGTTTACCCAGAGGTTTATTGACGCGACTTGCTGAGCGATCCTCTTGCGTCACCACATGCGAGGGGATCTGCTTGACGACCACCCAAATACCCAAGGCCACGATCACAGCCGAGACCGCAAACGAGGCGCTAAAGCCAAACTGAGCTTTGAGCATAAACGCTGCGGGTGGACCAAACACCCACGCAATCGCTAGACCCGCTCGCATGGTAGCAACAAAACGCGTGCTGTTGTCGACATGACGGTCACCATACTCTCGGCCGAGAGCGAACAATTGACCAAACGAAGCGCCACTGACGCTGCCGAACAGTGTGACCACAGCAACCGCCAACCAGTAGTCACGAATCACAGTAAAGCTCGCCACGGTAATGAGATAGCTGCTTAACGAGACGACCAAAATGGTTTTGCGATTCCAATGGCTGTCTGACCGTTTGGCGATCGCCGATGAGACCCATACCGAACTGCTGACCGCCACCACCATGTAGAGGCTCAACATCAATGGTGAAGCACCCAGTTCTTGCACAATGAAGAGACTCGATAATGGATAGAAAAACGCGCCGCACAAGCCGGTGACAAAAGTGGTAAATATAAAATAGAGTGCGGTTTTATCCCGGTACATGGCGGACTCCCCATCCAGACACATTGAGAACGAACACGGCGAATACGCCGCAAGCAATGCCCGTCAGTCTACGCCAATCCCCCGCCGACAATGGTAGTATTCGAGCCAGATTTGATACTATTCCTTCAACTTTACACTCATCTTTGACAGAAAAGCGTCACAAAGCTAGGCTAACGACAAACCAAGGAGCACATTGTGAAGCCATTTAAAGAGCATGTACTGACAACCCCTAGCTTTGACTGGCTGGTGCGTGAATTTCGTTGCCGAGAGCACAACGATCAGTACGCCTGCTCATGGCACTATCACAGTGAGTATGAGTTGGTGCTCTATCTCGATCCGCACTCAGTGTTTCAGGGTAACTATTACGCCGGTGATGCGATTGGCGAGATTGTGGATCATACTCTGCTGCTTTATGGGCCTGGGCTGCCCCACATGCTCGCAGGCAAAAGTGTTGCCTCAGAGAACAGTGAGCAACACACGGTGATCATTTGGTTCTCACAGCACTGGGTGGATCAACTGCAACACTTAGTGCCCGAAGCGAGACACCTCTCTCGCTTACTGAGCCAAGCTGCGCACGGGCTGCATTTTAGCCCTGAGATTGCGCAGAAAGTGGCCAATATCATGGAAGGGTATATCCATCTGCCGCGCCATCACCAGGTGGTCAAAGTCATTGAGGTGCTGCTCACGCTTGCCGACGATCTTAAGGCGACCAAACTCTGTACCTCACCATATCGCATACAGCCTTTTTCCTCCCAGCACGACACGGATCGCCGCATTGAACTGGCCACGCATTACATTGAACAGCACTACGCACAAAGCATCACAATGACCGCGTTGTGTCAAACACTGCACATGAGTGAAAGCTCCGCCTATCGATTGTTTGAAAAACACTATGGGGTAAGTTTCTCTGAACATCTCAAGCAGTATCGCGTCGGCAAAGCGTGTGAGCTGCTAGCCAGTACTCGTCTGCCGATCGCCCTTGTTGCAGAGCGTACCGGCTTTAAAAACCTCTCCAACTTTAACCGTCAATTCAAAGGGGTTAAGGCGATGACGCCGAGCGAATTTCGCCAACAGTTTATCTCTCCCTTAACGGTAAAATCCTCTCTCTAGCATGTTGCTGGCCTTAACCGCAGACGAAAAAGTATGAACACTCTCTCCTCCTTTTGCCTGCAACACGACACGTCTAACCGTCTCAGGGCTTAGAAGAGACACAACACAAACTTTCGTTCATAGCGGAGCCTCTCACCCTGTTCTATCTAATCAAGTACCTATGGATAGAAGAGGCTTACCCGATGTCCTTTCCCTTGACGAAATTCTCCCTAACAACCTTGACCCTACCCTGCTTAAGCGCATTGCTCTTGTCCAACACGACATTCGCGCAAGAAGAGGCGGCTCGACCGTTAACTGTGGGCGATGTGATCGCACGACCCGGCGTACTGACACCGAAAGGAAAACTCACTTTTGACGCCTCACTCAGTTACACGCAAAACTCATCCAATAAAGTCTCTGTGGTTGGGTATACCGTGTTACCGACGCTGATTGTTGGACGTATCGAGGTGAGTGATTCAGACAGAACCACCATTACCGCAGGGATGAGTGCGCGTTATGGACTCACCAACACAACAGAGTTGGAACTGCGCTTACCGTTTGTGTATCGAAACGATCAAATCTCTACCCGCCCAATCCAAGACGGTGCGCAAGACAACACGGTCAATATCACGCTAGATGGAGGAGGATTAGGCGATGTGGAGTTAGCGCTGCGCCATCAATTCAATGTCGACTCGACGCCCTACTGGATTGGCGGCCTAAGCGTCAAATCAGACAGCGGAAAGTCGCCCTATGACATTGAGATCGACGACACCACCAATACCTATAAAGAGGTCCCAACCGGATCCGGTTTTTGGAGCATTGAGCCCAGCCTTTCGATGATCTATCCGACCGACCCTGCCGTCCTCTTTACCAGTTTCAGCTACATTTACAATTTTGAAGATGACGTCAATGTAGGGGACAGCAGCAGTGCCGTAAAATTGGGTGATACCCTTTCATTAGGCGCGGGGATTGGCTTTTCAGTCAATCCTGATCTGTCGTTTTCGCTCGGCTTGAGCCACAAAACGATATTGAAAAGCACACTGGATGGCGAAGAGGCGGACGATGCAAAACTACTGCAACTGGATTCGATTAACTTTGGTGTCAACTACGCATTTTCAAAGACATCGTCATTGAACGTCAACGCTCAGGCAGGCTTAACCGAAGACACCCCCGACTTCCAACTGACAGTGAGGGTGCCGTTCAGTTTCTAATAACCTCCGATCAATAAGGCATCTTGAAGCTTGGTGCGACTGCGAATCTGTTGCACTAAGCCGCTGACTTGAGCGTCAATATTGACAATCGTATCCACCCCCAGCACGCTGTGATCGAGTGTATTTTGAATCACATTAGTGATGCTTGCTGAGGTGATCGACGCCGATGTGCCGTTGGTCGCATCCAGTGAATTGACTAACGCCGCTGGGTTGACACTCACATCTCCTGCAATCTGATTGCCTTCGCCCACTTGTACAACATTCACCACATCAGTGACGGGCACAGCAGTCGTTGGCGTCAACGAGTCGTCCGTTTGGTTAGCTTGCCGGACTTGATAGTTCGCCGACTGCTTGAGCAGTTGACCGTTTTCAAACACCAAGTTGGCGATTTGCGTATTAAAGACCGATTGTCCATTAACACTGCTTCGTACACTCAAGCCTATATTGATGACGTAGTCTCTGTTGATTTGAAACCCTCCTCGATACAGAGCCAATCTCGATTGACTCATGGGTGTCAGTTGAACTTGCTGTATATCAATGGCATCAGCAAACACGGACATCGACGCCATGCTGGCTAATACTCCTATTACCACCTTTACCGTTTTCATAATGTCGCCCTAAAGGCTAGTATTCCCCAGCCTCTGGTAACGTGATCGAAAATACCCCGAGAGATTCTCGAGATACCCCTGTGCTTAATGGTGCGCTGTGATAAACCGCGAAGTGATCATCGGTAATAAACGAGGCCCTCCCCACTTCCGCTTTATTGCGAATCAGCAGGACAACACCTTGATAGTACTGTTCAAACTCTTCAAAGCTCATCATCATGGTGCCACGAGAAGGATCGCCTAAGATCACAGAGTGTTGGTTCATTCCCTTTATGACCACAAAGTGAAGATAACCGTCAAAGTTCACTAAGGTCACCCCAGGAACACCTACCTGTTTCATTTTCTCCAAACTGATCTGAAATCCATCTGCGCGCAGCCCTTGAGCGTCAAGATACTGCTTCATATCGAGCAACGAAAAGCCCTGTTGCTCAATGAGGGCTTGATCCCCATTTGAGAACATCACTTCAAATATCTCTTGTTCGGCGGAAGGGGTTTGGTAGTGGTAAGTCAGAAGGGAAGCCAGCGCCGCAGAGCCACAACTAAAATCGTATTGTTGACGATGCACGTCACCAAACTGCAACTCCTTGTAGCTTTTTACGGGCACGCTGTACATTCCGCGCTGGGGGAGAAAATTGAGAGCTTGAGCAGAAGAACAGAGCATCGCTCCTACCCAAGCTAGAATTACGCACCAAAGTTTCATGGTCATTTCAGTGTTAAATTGACAACTGTTGAGTTTTGTATCAACACATTATTGCCAGTGTTTTGGACCACGCTCGTGATACCCGAACTGTGCATGAGCGCACTGCTCGCGATCACGTTGTTCCCCGTGACACTGTTTGTCACCGCATTTCCTGCGTTGATACCATTTATCTCTGACGACGCAGTCACACTCTCGATGTCGATGTGATATTGGCCTCCACGGGAGCTGTCGAGTTGCTGCTCCGACAGCCCCGGTTGTTCCAATATCAACTCATCGGCATAAGCAGATAGCGTGCCCAACGTCATCAGGACGAATAGAGCTGTACGCATCGCTTTGCTCCTAGAGTGCGAACTTAATCGGTAAACACAGACGCGTTAGTGGATACAGACTGTTGGATCAATGAGTTTGAACCCGCATTCTGCGCCACAGTCACGATACCCGCTGCACTGCCAAAGCCATCCATACGATTGATGTTGTCTACGCTCACACGGCCTTTGTTTCCACCGGCACCGTAAACGACAGATACACCCGATACGCTACCGCCCAGTGTTGAGCTGGCCACAACCGTGTCGGAGTCGAGATCAATCTCATAGGTATTAGTGTAGGTATTGGCACTGTTGTTCCAAGTATTACTGTTATCACTGCCATCGTTGTAGCTGCCATTAGTACTGGAATTGGTGTTACCACTGGCGACCGTTGCAGTATTACCACTATCGTCAACACTGTTGTCGATATCAGTATTCGCCTCGGTATACGTAGCAGTGTTACCACTGTCGTCAACACTGTTATCCGTCATGGTGTTACCACTCGCTAAATTCGCCGTATTTCCACTATTGGCCACACTGTTGTCAGTATCGGTGTTCGCTTCGGTATACGTCGCTGTGTTACCACTATCGTCAACGCTGTTGTCCGTCATGGTGTTGCCGCTGGCTAAATTCGCCGTATTCCCACTGTTGGCCACACTGTTGTCGGTATCATTGTCATACACCGTTTGCGTTTGCGTCACGGTGTTGGCACTGTCGTCCCAGTTGTTACTTGAATCTGTATTGTGACTTAGAAAGTCGTCACTGTTATTGTTATCGGCCCACGCAATACCACTCACAAATAGCGCTGACATCGCGACAGCAATACCGGTTTTTTGAAGATTCATAATGTGCACTCCATTAAGTTGACTGATTGTTCCTCGCCCTAAGGCAAGCTCAGTATAGGGGGTGCGCAATTTGGAATTGTCTCACCGCTAAGACTGTCTAAAGCCAGACACCAGCAATTTAGGGAACACTTATCACTGCTTGTTTTTTTAATCTTTAAAAACAATATCTTATCGGGCACTGCTGACTGAAGTATGAAAGAAGATGACTATTTTGGAGGGAAAAAGTATGACGTGTTTACGGCTATTTTCAGTCTTGCACGCTCATACAGTCATGATGAAAGATAAAGTCAGAGCAAAGTTAACCTACTGATTTAAAATCACAAAACAACGTTCCGACTAAGCGCTTAGTTTATATACCGCCGATCATGTTGAAACTAAAGGTCACCACCCTAATACGCTTCTAGTCTCTCTTTATGATTTTGCGCCGTCATACTGGGCGCTGGCGTATACTTAACCCTATTGAAAGGATGATGTTTCGAGTCTTTCAACGTTCATTTTGTTGCCAGGATGGGAAACCCATGGATACCTACACACTGATGCTCCTGACGCAAAAAAATTTGCAAAGTAGCTTGATTCAACAGCAGCTCTCAACTATCAAGAATGTCAGCGTTGAGAGTTGCGCGCCAGAGCAATTGGTCGAGCTTTCTGTTAAGCGCAAAGTGGATCTGGTCGTGGTGGATTACGCCTACTTAGACGATATGTTACGCGAAGATGCCCTGCCCGACTTCGAGCTGCTCGGATTTGGTTTGCTCGTTCACAATGTACCGGAAGAGGCACAAAATTTTACCTTTGTGCGTTGGAAGTTTTTGCGCGGCCTACTCCTTCAATCCGCTTCGGTCGACCACTTAACACAGAGTGTAAAATACATTTTGTCCGGTGGATTGTGGCTGCCCAGAAAATGCCTAGAACGCACCGTGCTCCACTATCGAGATCCGGACACCGTCCAACACGACTACTACGCCAACTTGACCTGCCGAGAGAAGCAGATTCTAGATTTAATCTATCATGGCAAATCTAACCAGCAGATCGCCAACCAACTCTATCTCGCTGAAAGTACGGTCAAAAGCCACATCTACAAACTGTATAAAAAGCTGCATGTACACAAGCGAAAAGAGGCGGCGCAGGTCGTCCGAGCGGTCCAAAACGCCACGGGGCTTTAATTCAATGTGTGTGATTGAGCTTGGAACTTAATCATTTTGCTTGATCGTTTTGAAAGAATCGCTCCAGATTCACGCCCACCGTCATACCGCCGATAAATCGCCCTGTTTGGCTGTCGCGGATAGGAACACTGATTTGGGTTTGAAACAGATTGGTCGAAGGATCATACTGAATGTCGTCAATAAACATGTCAATGCCGTTCAAGAGCCTCAAGTATTTGGGCTCATCGCCTTGCCACAAGTCTGATGTCACCACACTTTGCCCTACGTTATAGCCTTGAGCATCAAAAACCATGATTTCGGAGAAGATCTCTTGGCTTTGTTCCTGAAATTGAATCAGGTGTTGCGAGAGCGCATTGCCCATCAAGGCATCAAAATTGTTTTTCATTTGTCTGTGCTGAGGATCCTTATTCGCTACCGCGACGACATCACTGACCAACGCACTTTTCGCCAAAGGCACAATATCTTGTATGGCGAACTGCTTAAGCACTTGCTCCTCCTTGTCACTCAGCGAATAGGAAACACTCGAACAGACAGGAATATAGCTGTTGAACCTTGCCATGAAGCCTTCATTTTCGTTGACGAACTCATTGTTAAAGTAAATGCCCAGTGCAGAGAATGTCAAAAACTGTGAGTTAAGCTGCGACACTCGGTCCATCGGGTAAGAGCCGGAGGCAATTTCACTGTTGAACGCATTCAGGTCGATAGCGATCACCTCGATGCGATTTTTCAGTAGCAAGTTTATCAATTGTGCGGAATCCTTGGCGCGGATGATGGGGGTGTACATGGTTTGGCCTGATAGCCAAGCATCTTGAGCACTGCCATGCACTACGCCGAGTTTGTCAAAATTGACGGTGTCACCGCTGTACACCCAATACCACTTTTCCAGTACTAGAGGGTGCGTCAAGGTCGCATTACCAGAGAGCTCTGAGTTATAGGTTGAAGAGAAAAAGCCATCCACGCCGCCGGTTTTCAACGACTGACTAGCGCGCTTCCACGGTGAGAGTTGGATACGGTAATCCATGTCCATATTTTCTAAGATGCACTTGACCGTGTCCACCACAGTGCCATGCAATTCTCCATTATCAAAGCTTTGATAAGGTTTAGAAATTTCCGTATAAAGCTCAACAGGATTGGCCCATGTCTTTACCCAAGGCATCAACAGGAGCCACCACACTGCGACTAAACGCGCCATCATCACTCTCCTTGCTTAAGGGTTATCTCACCACAAACTGATTGACGTCACGGCTCAGCCCGCTCGATAGCTCCATGACATTTTGCGCGACTTGATGGATACGCTCTGACAAGGCTTTGCTGCTCTGATTCTGATCATTGAGGCTGACAAGGTTAGTGTTGATCTCTTCAGAGGTGGTGCTTTGCTCCTCCGTTGCGGCGGCAATTTGGGTCGCCATATCACTCACATCAATGGTGGCTTGATGAATCTCGGTAAAGAGCGTTTGAATTTTCTCCGCCGCTTCGACTGAACTGCGTACTTTATCATTCCCCACGCGAATCGATGACACGGCGTTTTGCACGCCCACCTGCAAGGAGTCGATCATCTTCTGAATCTCCTCAGTAGATTGTTGGGTTTTACTTGCCAATGAGCGAACTTCATCCGCTACCACAGCAAAGCCGCGTCCTTGTTCACCCGCTCGGGCTGCTTCGATGGCCGCGTTAAGCGCCAGCAGATTAGTCTGCTCTGCGATGTTACGAATCACATCCAGTACGGAGACGATGTTTTGCGATTCGGTTGACAGATTTTCGATAACATTATTGGCATCGGTAATCGCATCAGACAACTCATGCGTGCCACGTACCGATCCCTCAATCAAGGCTTGGCCATTTTGCGTCACTTTCGCGGTCGATTCCGACATTCTTGCCGCTTTGTCGGAATACTCCGCGACCTCTTTTACCGAGACACTGAACTGATTGACGGCGGTGGCGATCATATCGATACCACGACTGATCTCTTCGTTCACCACCTGCGCCTGTGAGTAGCTCTGGTTAAGTTCATCAGCCGTATGATTAAGATTATTGGTGTTATCGTAAATACCGATAATGATGCCCTGCAGTTTGCTGACAAAGTTATCAAAGGTACCGGCCAGAAGCCCGAGTTCGTCTTTGCGTTTAGAGTCGATACGTTGTGTTAAATCCCCATCACCTTGCGAGATTTCACCCACACGAGAGGTCAATTGGCGCATACCGTCGACCAATAGTTTTGGGACAAAGAATGTCAGTACAGACGAGAGCACACCGACGAAAATGACGAAAAGAAGAAGATTGCGGTGATTCACATCCATGCGTGCATTGAGCACATCGACGGTTTGCTTTGCTTGCGCATCGAGCGCTTCACCGGCGACGTCATAGAAATCTCTTAACGTGGAAAAGTGCGCGCTGTTATCACCACTGAGCAATTCGGAAGCCCGTTGTATCTCACCTTTGTCACGCAGCGCAATAACTTCAAGAGAGGAGCTTTTCCACAGATCAAAGGCTTGCTGATAGCCTTTAAGCTTCGCCAATATTGCCTGTTCCTCTTGCATATAACCGAGATAGTTGTTCATTCTATCCAGTGCTTGCTGTGCGTTTTCTTCAAAATCAGCAAGGTCATCCTCAGTGCCATTGGCCGTGATGTAACTCATTTGCGCCACTCTGGCTTGGTATAAATCTCGGTCAGCATTGAGGATATCGGACAGCGCAGGCATATAAGTTTGGCCAAACAAACCCAGGCCATTATTGAGTGCGGAGGAAATGGTACTAAAGGTGACAAACACCACCACCAAGGAGACCACCAGCAAACCCAGTGCGGAAGATAGTTTTAAACGGATACTTTTTGACATGGCTGAGAGCATACTCCCTCCTAACTTCAAATGAGTAGACAGCTACTCATTTGAAGTTAGTTCAGAATGGGACCACCCTCAACCTAAGTGATAGGGAATAACCGGCAAATAACCCACAAGTTGTACCAGTTGCGTCAAGGCTATTTAGTTATTGAGACGCATACTCAATTGAGCGGCCACCTGCGCCAGTTCTTGACGGGTTTGCTCGATGTCTTCGATGTGATGATGAACAGTGCGCGAATTTAAGGTCATGTAAGGTACTGTCATTACTGCCATCAGTTCGCCTAAAGCACCAAAAATTGGATAGCTGATGTTGGTAACGCCAGAAATTTGCGGACTGGCGCCAACGAAGTAGCCGTCTCGCTGCGTTTTCTCGATGTTCGCTAATGCGTGTTCAATTTCAGCGGACGTCGCATCGGTTTGCGCAAGGATTTTGTCGCGCAGAGCTTGCTCGGTAAAACTGAGCAGCACGATGCCAGAGCCCGATGAGCAGATATCTAACGTTGCCCCTAAGCGTAAGCCAAATCCCATTTTATAAGGGCTTTCCTGCACACTGATCACCACGAGCTCACCATGCTTGTATTGGCTTAAGTGGCAAGATTGGTTCACCTTCAAACACAGATCTTCCATCATAGGCACCGCACGTTTGAGCATCTGCGCAATGGGAGGATGTTGGTTGGACAGCACAAACATTCTTAGGCTGAGCGAATACGCCGATTGTTCAGCGTCGAGCTCAATATACTGCCGCTCAACTAGCACCGACAACATGCGAAAGATTTCACTGACACTGCGATCGAGTTTTTCCGCAATTTGCTTTTTACTCAGCGCCACCGGAGACGCGGCAAGAAGCTCCAAAATGTCAAGCCCTTTCTCAAGTGCGGGCGCGCGATATTCAGTTTTTTTAACGTTGCTCATGATCAATAGAGGCTGTCATAGAGAAGTCTCAGTATGACAGCCAATCTAGGTCCTTTAAAGTAGGTTAACGCCTTGATTAACGGATCAATCCCATCCACTGAGGAATCGTCAAGGAAATCGCAGGAATATAGGTGACGAGCATCAACACACCAAAGATCATCACAAAGAATGGCAACAAGGTGCGAATCACGCTATCAATGCTGATGCCACTGACCTTACAACCGGTAAACAGAATCGGCCCTACCGGCGGCGTAATGGTGCCAAGCGATAAGTTAAACACCAACAAGATACCAAATTGTACCGGATCCATACCCAGAGAAGTACAGATAGGTAGGAAAATCGGTGTGAAGATAAGCACCGCGGGCGTCGGGTCCATAAAGGTACCGACAAACAGCAACACCAAGTTGATGATCAGCAAGATCATAAATGGGTTGTCAGTCAATGAGAGCAGCGAGTCTGCAATCATACCCGGGATCTGGGTAAACGCCATGACCCAAGACATAATCGACGAGGTCGCCAACATGAAAATCACAATCGCTGACATTTTCGC
Source organism: Vibrio sp. R11-SG3-ISO3-SZ (assembly GCF_059834345.1). Lineage (NCBI taxonomy): Bacteria > Pseudomonadati > Pseudomonadota > Gammaproteobacteria > Vibrionales > Vibrionaceae > Vibrio > Vibrio sp. R11-SG3-ISO3-SZ. The sequence continues at coordinate 6,014 of NZ_JCBDGX010000114.1, read as the reverse complement.
CGTACTGAGGAAAATCTGCGGCAACTCACTGAATTTCAACGAACGATAGCACGACGTCAAAAAGAGTGAATAGACCACGGCAATCGCCGACGCTTCGGTTGCGGTAAATACGCCGCCAAGAATGCCGCCAATCACCACCAGAACCAAGGTTAAGCTTGGCACCGCTTGAATCGTGACGGAGAAACACTCTTTCAACGTCATGGTGTGTTTGGCGATATAGCCACGGCGTTTTGCCATAAAGCCGGCGATGATCATCACGCTCAAGCCCCACAAAATACCAGGTACGTAGCCACCGACAAACAGCGCCGAGACCGATACGCTACCGGCAACCGTCGCGTAGACAATCAAGGTGTTGCTCGGTGGAATCAACATTCCCGTCGGCGCGGAAGCAATATTTACCGCGGTACTAAAGGCTGGGTCGTAGCCCTCTTTCTTCTGAATCGGCGACATAATGCCACCAACCGCCGCCGCGGATGCCACGCCAGACCCACTGATTGAACCAAACAGCATGTTGGAGACCACATTGGTCTGCGCCAGTGAACCAGGGAAGAAGCCGCTGATGATTTTAGAAAAGTTTATTAGCCGTATTGCTATGCCACCATTGTTCATGATGTTACCGGCCAAAATGAAAAACGGAATCGCGAGCAGCGCGAAGGAATCAAGCCCGACGAACATACGCTGCGCTGAGGTCGTCATTGCCCCTTGAAACGGAAGAATGACCGTCATCGCGGCAAAAGAGGCCGCGCCGACACTGATGGCGATCGGCGCACCGATAATCAGCAAGACGATCGCCCCAACAAACATCACCAGTGAGGCGGTAAGAGCCATATCCATATTACACCTCGCTTGAAGTTTTGCTGTGTTTGAGAGCTTTGAATTGATGGATTAGATTCAATTCGTTATAGAGGAAATAAAACAGAATCAATCCTCCAGAAATCGGGATGGCCGCGTAGATGACACCCATCGGGATTTGCAGTGCCGAGTCTAACTGCCACATTTGGCGTACTGCACTGTTGTAACCACCGATGATCATGATCGCGTAGGCAAAACTGACCGTCACCAACTCGATGAACATCTCCACCAACACGCGCACTTTGTCATTGAACTTGTCACGGATAAAGGTGATGGCCATATGCTCACGTAGGCCAAAGACGTACGCACTGCCAAATAAAATCAGCCAAATGAAGAGATAGCGCGACAGCACTTCACTCACCGCACTTGGGCTATTGAATAGATAGCGTGAGGCAACCTGATAGGTGACCAAGGCGGTCATGGTGCCCACAATCAGAATCAAAAACAGGGACAGTACTTTGTCCACCCACTGTTTTAAGGTTGTCATGGCTGACAACAAGGTTTGAAATACGGTTTTTTGCATAATGAAGATCCGACAAGGAGCCAGCACCGCGCTGGCTCCTTACTCTTGAACTTATTTTAAAGCGGCGATTTTTTCGAACAGCTTCTTCTGAGCAGGAGACTCAGTGAGCGCCTGCTGAAGCGGTTGACAGCTCTCTTGGAATGGCGTGATATCGACTTCATTGAAGGTCGCTCCGTGCGATTTCGCGGTCTCCATTGCCGTGCTGATGCGATCATTCCATAGCTTAAACTGCGCTGGCGTGCTCTCTTTCGCTAGGCGGCGCAGTGTCGCTTGGTCTTCTTTCGACATCGTATCCACAAAGTAGCTGCTCACCACAACCAGATCGGGCACCATCAAATGACGGGTTGATGAGAAGTAAGGTGCCACTTCGTACTGCTTAAGATCCGCATAAGTGATCTCGTTGTTTTCAGCGCCATCCAATACGCCTTGTTGAATCGCGGTGTACACTTCACCTTGACTCATAGGTACGCCCGTACCGCCCATGCACGATAGCATCTTAATCATGGTTTCAGACTGCATTACACGAATCTTGTTGCCTTTCATGTCCGAGACGTTTTCAACCGGCGCATTCTTGGTGTACATGCTGCGAGCGCCTGCGGTGTACGCCGTCAAGACTTCAAAACCAAAGCGTTTGGTGGACGCGAACAGCTCGTCCAACTCGCCCGACGTAAATACTGCCTCTTGGTGCGCTGGACCAGAGTAGACATACGGCATACCAATCACACGGTAGGTCGCGTCGTAGTTTTCAATCAGTGGGTTGGCGACAACCGCCATTTGAATCGCGCCATTTTGCACCAACTCAAGTGCCGCACGTTGGTCGCCAAGCAGTTCATTTGGGTAAATAGACAGTTTGTAACGGCCGTCCGTTTGCTCGTTGAGTTTTTTGCCAAACTCTTGCAATGCGATGTATTGCGGATGATTGTCTGACTGGTTAAACGCCGCTTTGATTTCAGTTGCCGCTTGAGCCATAGAAACGGTGCCTAGGCCAACGCTGACCAAAGCAGATAGAGCCGTCATTTTCAGTACTTTTTTCATCACAGTAGTCCTTGTCAATGTGTAGGGTAATGTCGTTATTGGTTGTTATCGGATGGCGGTCATGTCCACGAAATCCATGTCATCAAAGGTCTGGTTTTCGCCCAACATGCCCCAGACAAAACTGTAGTTGCTGGTCCCACAACCTGAGTGAATTGACCAACTCGGAGATAGCACTAACTGTTTGTCACGTACGACGATGTGTCGTGTTTCTTGCGGCTCTCCCATGAAATGGAAAACCACTTGATTCGGTTGAACGTTGAAATAGAGGTAAGCCTCCATACGGCGTTCGTGAGTGTGCGCAGGCATAGTGTTCCATACACTGCCTGGTGCAAGATGCGTCACGCCCATGCACAGTTGGCAGGTCGGCAGCACATCTGGGTGCAAGTATTGATTGATCACTCGCAGGTTAGAGGTGTCGTTTGAGCCAAGCTCGACCACTTTCGCTTGTTCACGGGTGATCAAACGCGATGGGTAGCCATGATGCGCAGGCGCACTTAAGCAGTAAAGATACGGTTTGTGCGCACTCTCTTTAGAGTGGAAACGGATATTGCGTACCCCTTTGCCTAGGTAAAGGGCATCGAGCGGCTCAAGTCGGTAGATCTCTTCCGAGGTGTGGACTTCAATCGCCCCTTCTCCCAAGTTGACCATGCCCAGTTCGCGGCGCTGCAAGAAATAGTCGGTGCCGAATACGCCATTATCGATGTACTCATCCAAAGAAAGTGGTTGAGTCGTAGGGCACACACCCAGTGCGACCACACGATCGATATGGCTGTAAAGCAAGGTAATCGAGTCTTCAGCAAACAACTGTTCATTTAAGAATTCTGCGCGTAAGCGATCCGTATCGTAGTGCTTCGCATCGAGCGGATTGCTGTTGTAATTGGTAAACATCATTCTCTCCTTTGTGTTGGCAGTAAGTGTATCTTTAATTCATATATGATCAATATCGTTCAAATATAATCAAAAACGAATTGAGATCTTCACCCGCTACCTAACCTCTAAAGGGAAATTTTGTGTGATGTTGGCCATCATTTTTTGCCAAAAACACGCCAAAAATTAGACATTGAAACAATTTACCTCATTTTTATGAACCATTGTTTTAATATCAATCATTTATCATTCAAGACTGAACTTAGGCGCAATGAGCAGCCCAAAAGAGACAAGCGCATCGCACTGGGCATCGGTTGTCGTTATACTACTTTGGTTGAGAATGATGCAGCTTGGAGAGAAGGGTTTTGAAGGGGTTACCACAGCGTGCGCTGACGATTGCAGCGCTTTGTTTTATTACGAGTGTATGGGGAAGCCCTGAGAGCCTCGCCGCCGACTCTGATGCCTTTAGTCAACCCCGAGTGGATTTGATCCAAGTCGATAAATCAAAACGACGTATGTACCTACTGTCTAACAACGAAGTGGTTAGAGAGTTTCGCATCGCCCTGGGTAAAGCGCCCAAAGGACACAAAACACAAGAGGGTGATCAAAAAACGCCCGAAGGACGCTACTACTTGGATTTCATTATGGAAGATTCTGAGTTCTACCGTTCCATCCACATCAGTTACCCAAACCAAGCGGATCTCGAATACGCCAGTGCGTTGAATGTGTCGCCGGGCGGAGACATTAAAATTCACGGTTTGAGAAATGGAGAGCAAAGGCCCGCCAACTATGTGCAGAGTTTCGATTGGACGAATGGATGCATTGCTCTCAGCAACCCTGAAATGGATGAATTACTCAGCCTAGTGGAAACGGGAACCCCAATCGACATCCACTGGTGAGCCGCTAAGAGTTGACCTCTTCCAGTGTCGGCGTTTTGCGCTTTTCTCGAGTCACCCACCAGCAAATCAACGAGCCAATGGTGACCATCGCCACGCCTTGAAGAAAACTGTGAGTGATCGCCACACCCAGCAACCATGACGAGATAACGGTCGCGATGATGGGAGTAAAGTACGACAAGGTCGCCAGAAACACCATGTTGCCACCGATAATCGCGTAGTTCCACAGCGCATACCCTGCCCCCATCGTTACGCCGGCAAGCAACAGAATCGCGCCAGATTCCATCGTCAACACCTCACTCAAAGGCAGAGCGCTGTACTCTGTGAACAGTGCCGCTTTAATCCATAAAGTGATGGCCGTGAGAAGAAAAAACAACGTAATGGCGTTTTGCCCTCGCGCCAGGGTTTTGGTTAGATTGCAATAAAGCGCCCATAAAAAGGCTCCGATGAAGGCCATCGAATACGTCGCTGGGTTCATGGCGACATTGGCTGCAATTTGGCTGACAGAAAGACCCGCATCGCCGGTGATACTCCACGCAACGCCAACAAACGCGAGTGCAATACTTGGGTACACCAGCCAACTGGCCCGTTTCGGGCTTAACAGCAGAGCCATCAGTACAGTGAGTGCTGGCCAAAGATAGTTTATCACCAACATTTCAATCGCTTGCATGCGCGAGTTGGCCATGCCCAGCGCTAAGGCGAGACAAATCTCATAGGCGACAAACAGCCCGCCACCAATGAGCACATACCGCCAAGAGTACTGGCGCCACTTCGGCCGCCCCATCACCAGCAGCAAAAACAACGACGCCACGCTGTACATCGCTGCAGCCCCTGCCACTGGGCCAAAGGACTCCGCGACTAAGCGGGCTAATCCCGTCACGCTGCTCCAAAGAAGAATGGCCGCAATACCGGCCATTGTGTATCGATCGACGGACACGATTTAGACGATTTCCCAACTGTGGGTCATTTCAACGCCCTCTCCGAGCATCAAGCAGACTGAGCAATATTTTGTCAGTGAAGCGGCCGCCACTTGCGCCACGATTTGGGGATCAAGCGCCTCTCCAGACACCTCAAAATGGATATTCACTTTGGTAAAAATACGTGGAGCGCTGTCACGGCGCTCAGTGGTCAGCTTGGCGACGCAAGTGCTCACCGCTTGGTTGGCTTGTTTGAGACCATCGACCACGTCTACCGAGCTACATCCCCCCGCTGCCATCAACACCATCTCCATTGGGCTAGGCGCGCTCGCACCGCCATTGCCATCCATCACGACAGAGTGGCCCGATTGGGAATGACCTAAAAACTTGAACTCATCGATCCACTTAACTTCTGCTTGCATGATTGTCTCTCTACTCATTTAAAAACTGCGAAAACGTCAGTGTGTAAAAAGCGCCAGTGAAAAACTCACTCGCGCTCTGTTGTCTGTTCATTGCTTCAGCGCATGCTGATACCGGCGATTAGCGATTATACGGTCAGCAAAACTCGCGCTGCGAGCAGTATCAATACACACCCTGATAGTCTATCAATCAATACGGCTTTAGAGCGAATTTTATCGATAAGCTTCGGACTTGAGAGCAAAAACGTAATTAAGGTATACCAGAGCCCATCCACCACAAACGGTGTGAGCACGATGATCGACTTCGCGGCAAAGGTGTCACCGACTGCGACAAATTGGCTAAACAGCGCGATGAAGAACAGCGCAATTTTCGGGCTGAGCAGAGAAATCAGCAGCCCTTCTCGCGCCGATTGAGCCACTGGTGTTGGCTCGCCCGACTCTAGCCTTGCCGCTACGCCACCTTTAGAACGCAGCGCATTATAGCCAAGGTAGATAAGGTACGCGG
>NZ_JCBDGX010000113.1:0-34460 GCF_059834345.1 Vibrio sp. R11-SG3-ISO3-SZ | reverse complement strand
GATCGAGGTGCGAATTAGCCGATCGTCTGAATATTGATCTGGTTATTCAAAGGTTGAACGTGCTTTTGCAAACGCGTTAACTCAGCCACAATCGCGTCTTCAAGACGGGATTCTGCTTTGTGTCGCTCTAAATTTTGCTTCATACGTTCTTTTTTCGGTAAGGCTTGACGCTCGTCACCACGAGCCATCTCTTTGACAATATGGTAAAGCTCAGAGGTCGCTGGGTACTCACTGTCAAAGTCGACGCGCGATTCCCCTTGGACGTAATCCATAATGTTGTAGAGGCGAATGCTGATTTCTGATAAATCGCATTGGCCCTGGATGCCTGCTAAACACAAGGTGCTGACACTCTCAAAGATATTGGCGTTGCGCTTGTCGATCGCCAGCTTTTGATGGTGCAGTTGCAAAGCCTTTTGCTTTTTCAGTTGCAGCAACAGGTACCCTGCATAAGAAGCGAGGCCGAGAATGACAGCGCCACCAGCGATGGCTAACAAGGTGACATTCATTGGGCGTGTTATCCTTTAAATTGGTTTAAATCCAAGTCTTCGAACTGCGAGAGAAGTTCATCATCGGTGGCCAATTTCTTGCTCGATTTTTTACTCGCAGGCACAACAGGTTCACTCTCTTGCTCTGCGTCGTCGTCCATCTCGTCGTCTTCTTGGTAGAGACCAAGTTGCTTCATCAGCACTTCGATGCGCTCTAGCTTCTCATCGACGTATTTCTGTAGGCCGGCACCTAAACTCTCACCGTTATCGAGACGGTCAAGCAACACGTTCAACTGCGCGTCGTTTTCCAGCATCTCCAGCTCTTGCTCCGCATTGAGACGGCGCTGCGCTTTGGTCTGCTTTTTCGGCGCATCCACAATCAGCGGAATCTTCTTTTTGCTGCCCAAACGTGGGTCACGCGCGCCGCCAGAAGTGTGCTGCTTCGCTTGCTTAGCTTCTGAGTTACGGTTACCGGTCTTTAGACCTTTGCGTTTTTTGTCTTTCTTACGTAGGCGTCCTTCAACATCAGACTCTGTACGATTACGAACGACAATCAGGTCACCATTGCCACCTGATCGGGCTTTTTTACTACGGCTCATTACTGGGGTTTCCTCAGTAAAATTACATCATTTCCAATAAATTCTAGCTCGAGCTGATCCCGCTCTGCCAAGTAGGCAAACGTCGCACGACTAAAGAAAATCACGTGGGTGGGATCATTCTTGTAGTGCCAGCTTGCAAACGCGTCGACATCGATGACCATCTTCGTCATCAACCCTATCCAGCCACCAGGCTTAACCAAATTTAACCATTGCTTCCACACGATGTCGGGCTGATACAAATGCTCGATCACTTCGGTGGAGGTGATGAAGTCGTATTGTCTCTCTAATACCGTCACATCAGGATAATAGTAAAGATCATACACACTCATCGTGTGTCCCTGCTCCTCCATCATCAATGACAATGTCGGGCCAGGGCCACAACCAAAATCTAACCCGTGAGAATGGGGCGCCACTCTGTGTAACATGGGGTCAGCCACGCGCGATAAAAAGCGTCGGTAACCGACATCGCTGGGCGAGTTCTCATGTTGATCATAGTGGGCTTTTTCTGTCGCCGCATCCAACCTTTGCAAAGCCGGTACAAACACCAACTGGCACTGCGCGCACTGTAAATAGTCACGACGTTTATCAGAAACATACGCGTGGGTATCCACACTGTGACAAAGGGGACAAGGTTCCATAATGACATCCTCAAACAGGGATGCGAAACATACCAGAAACTCGACCTAGAGTGGAGGGCTATTGTACAAATTCCCATCAATTGATGAAAATATTCTCTATGAGTGAAAGAAAAGAAATGGCGAATATGTCGCGATGCAGAAGAGATAAAAAAAGCGATAGGAACCCTATCGCTTTCTAAATGCCTGACGGCGAAACTGTGTTGCATCGATATCAATGCATCAAATGTCCTTTTGTTTTTGGTGCTTTCCCTGCAAAAGGTGTTGTTTTTCACTGTCCGAGTGAATTTTGGCTTTCCGTTGGCGACGTCCCGTCACTGAGCTCATCCTGAGCCTGATCCCTTTCGCTGTCTAAACCATCAGACAAGTCGATCATCCTTATCCAGCAGGCATCCTGCCTACCCTTTCCATATCAACTGCCGAGTTTCCGTTACTCGCATCCGTGGAGAGCATCTTGGTCTATGATCCTAATTCAGCACCCTGCCGATGTGTTCACTTTACCGCAATGATTCGCTCAGACAATCCGGCTCAGACTTTTATTGCACTTTTTTTTCGCTCTTGTTTTCCACTCTTTATTTTTCATTAGGTTAGCGAATTGTCCGTCTGAATTGCGTCATTCGATATAGCCAATGTCTCACAACATCGATAGCGAGATGGCATATCGAGCAGAAAAATGGGGTGTGATCGAGCTCAAACGAAACAGCCCAAACCGATCGGCTTGGGCTGTTTCTCTACTGCGATGCTCGAACAGGCTGAGGTGATCAGTGCAGACCGCCTACGTATTTGGATAGGGTTTCGATATCATCATCCGTTAACTTCTTCGCAATATCACGCATCATGGCATTCATGTCATTGGCGCGTGTGCCGTCACGGAATTTTAGTAATTGGGATTTAATGTAATCGGCGTGCTGACCGGAGATCTTAGGGAATCCAGACAGTTCAGTACCGTTACCACGCGGGCCGTGACAAGCGATACACGCCGTCAAACCGCGCTCTGCATCACCAGCGGTGTAAAGGGTTTTGCCTTTCTCCACCACGTTTTCAGGTGTGGTGTTGTGCGAAATAGGCAGAGAAGCGTAGTACGCCGCAAGATCTTGCATGTCCTGCTCTGACAATGGCATCGCCATGCCACTCATCACAGGGTCCATACGGCCTTGCTGGCCATTGCTGGTCATACCCAGTTTCAGGTCTTTTAGCTGCTTTTCGATATATTTAGCATGCTGACCTGCCAATTTCGGGTACATGGCGAGTTGACTGTTGCCATCAGCACCATGGCAGGCAACACACGTTTGAGATTTTGCTTTACCAGCTTCGATGCTGCCTTGGGCCCACACAGAGCAGCTGGCTAAAAGACTCAAGATTAGCGCTAATTTCTTCATGACATTCCATTATAATTATCAAGCTTCCAGTACCACTCTGCGTTGCCACTCATGGTACAATAGGCGACCTTATGCCGAGCACGGTTATTTTACACAATTTCACAAAAAAGTAATCAATCGACTACACAAAGTCGAGATGGAGTTAACAGTGAGCGTAAAAATTCATTATCAAAACACGCATTTCATCACCAGTGCACCTGATATTCGTCATATGCCAGAAGATGAAGGCATCGAAGTTGCGTTCGCAGGACGTTCCAATGCGGGCAAGTCCAGCTCGCTCAATCGACTGACCAACCAAAAGAGCTTGGCGAAGACGAGTAAAACACCTGGCCGTACTCAGCTGATTAACCTATTTAAGGTTGCAGACGGTTGTCACATTGTCGACTTGCCGGGCTATGGTTTTGCCCAAGTCCCACTTGAGATGAAAAAAAAGTGGCAGAAATCCCTCGGTGAATACCTACAAAAGCGTCAATGCTTGAAAGGGTTAGTGGTACTGATGGATATTCGTCACCCAATGAAAGATCTCGACCAACAACTGATCTACTGGGCGGTCGATTGCGGCATTCCTGTCCAAGTATTGTTGACCAAAGCGGACAAACTGAAAAGTGGCGCGCGTAAAGCGGCCGTATTGAAGATCCGCGAAGCCGCCCTTGGCTTTGGTGGTGATGTCAGCGTCGCCGCCTTCTCCTCATTGAAAGGACTGGGCGTCGATGTGCTGCGCAATAAACTCGATGAGTGGTTTGCCCCAGCCTTTGCCGAGAGCGCGCTTGAGGTGCTCGCAGAAGAGGAAGCGACCTCCTCTGACGAGTCAGCCGACGAACAACCGTCAGATCCTAACGCCTAAAGCGTTCATCCCACTCATATCCAATGAGATACCTAATGAATAGGCTCTATCCATCGATAGGGCCTTTTTTCTGTCTCAATAGAAGCGCTGAACGTGAGGTGCGATTCGTTCGCCAGCGAAACAATAAAAACATTCACGCCAGAAACAAAAATCCCCACCATCCTGGCAGGGAAACGGGAGAGAAATAACTGGTAATAATTATTATGCGCCTAGCATAAGCCAAGCCCGCTAAAATGCAATCGCCCTACTACTGAAGTCACAGCACAAATAAAAAAACCAAATATCCCTATAATTACAATCACTTATGAATAAAAACAACGAAAAATATGCACACCTACACACATGATTTCTGAGTCAAAATAACCAAAGTGTGATTGGTGTTTTGCTACATTTGATGAAAAGAAAACAAAACGAATGAAATCAGCTGACAGGCGATAAGCCAAGTGAGCGGAATAGCGAATAAGGCGTGCTTTTAGGCAGGATGCTGAATTGTTTGGACTTTTCTTTCGCACAATAAAAAACGCCCCAGTCAAAAACTGACTGGGGCGGCTGAATCAGCCTAATCCAATAACGTGAAACAAAAGGTCTGAAAGATAGAACATCTTACCTCTGTACCCTACGCCTCTTAATGTACAACAATTGGTCAGAAAGTGAAACCTTTTTTGTAATTTTTTTTCATTAAAGTTTTATTAAGCAACATTTAATATAGCTATGCCGGATCTTATTTAGAGGCAAAAAAAAGTCAGCGTTTGTGCGCTGACTCAACTTATTTCACCAATTTAGTGCAAATTATGCTTAGTGTGCCTGATCCCAGTTGTCACCATGCCCCACTTCGGCGATCAGAGGGACATCTAATTGTGCAGCCGATTCCATCAATTCTTGTACTTTACTTTCAATTTCGGCTAACGATGACTCTTCGACCTCAAACACCAGTTCATCATGCACTTGCATCAATAATTTCACTCGGCCTTGGCCTTCGTTTTGAATCCACTCATCGACAACCAGCATCGCTTTCTTGATGATGTCGGCGGCCGTGCCCTGCATTGGTGCATTGATCGCGGCTCGCTCTGCTGCTTTTCGGCGCATACCGTTGCGTGATGTGATCTCAGGAAGGTGCAAGCGTCGACCAAACAAGGTTTCCACATAACCTAGCTCAGCCGCTGTGCTGCGCGTGTCTTCCATATACTGCATAACGCCTGGGTAGCGCTCGAAATAGGTATCCATGTATTGCTGCGCTTCACCACGAGGGATCCCTAGCTGCTTGGCCAAACCAAATGCACTCATCCCATAGATCAGGCCAAAGTTGACGGCTTTCGCTCGGCGACGCTGCTCACTGGTCACTTGCTCGATATCGACGCCAATGATTTCAGCGGCGGTCGCAGCGTGGATGTCTTTACCTTGTTGGAAGGCATCAAGTAACGCTTTATCGCCTGACAAGTGCGCCATAATGCGCAGTTCAATTTGCGAGTAGTCGACCGCCATGATTTTGTAGCCGTGCGGCGCGACGAACGCTTGGCGAATACGGCGTCCCTCTTCGTTACGAATCGGGATGTTTTGTAAGTTCGGATCGGTTGAAGACAAACGCCCTGTCGCCGTGACAGCTTGATGGTACGAGGTGTGTACTCGGCCCGTTTCAGGATTGATCATCTTAGGCAGCTTATCGGTGTAGGTAGATTTAAGCTTCGCCAAACCGCGATACTCTAAGATAAGCTTCGGCAGTGGATAATCTAGCGCGAGCTCTTGCAGCACCTCTTCGTTGGTCGATGGTGTACCCGATGGTGTCTTCTTCACCACAGGTAATCCCATTTTCTCAAACAGAATCGCTTGCAGCTGTTTAGGCGAGTTCATATTGAACTCTTGCTCTGCCACCTCGTAGGCTTTTTGTTCAAGCTCATCAAGACGCTTTGCGATCTCTTGAGACTGCGCGGCCAGCTTCATGTCATCAATCAAGACACCGGTGCGCTCAATTCTCGATAGAACAGGTACGAGCGGCATCTCGATGGTTTCATAGACCGACTTTAGCTTGTCGTCTTGCTCGATGTTTTCCATCAAGCGATTGTGCAGACGCAAGGTGACATCCGCATCTTCTGCGGCATAAGGCGCCGCTTGGTCCAGTTCAATTTGGTTAAACGTCAGCTGCTTTTTGCCTTTACCCGCGATCTGCTCAAACGAGATGCAGCTGTGTTGCAAAAAGCGCAGCGCGAGGCTGTCCATGTCATGCTTACCGCCGACACTGTTGTAGACATAAGACGCCAACATGGTGTCATGTTTGATGCCTTTCATGTCGATGCCATAACGCGCCAACACACTCGCATCGTATTTTAAGTTCTGGCCAACTTTGGCTTGCGATTCATCTTCGAGTAAAGGCTTGAGCTGTGCGAGTACCCAATCTCGGTCAAGCTGAGCCGGCGCATCAAGATAGTCATGCGCGACAGGCACATACGCCGCGACACCTTCTTCGGTCGCAAAAGAGACACCCACTAAATTCGCCACCATGTAATCGAGGCTGTCGGTTTCCGTATCGAACGCAAACACCTTGGCTTCGCGTAGAGCGTCTAGCCACTTAGCGAACTGCGCTTCATCCAAAATGGTTTCATACTGGCTGCGATCGATGCTCGCTGCGGCGACATTGAGCTCCGGCGCTTTGGCTGACGAGCTGACTTCACGTTGCCCGGATTTCTCATTCGCTTCCACTACGCCCGTGCCGCCTTCGAGCAGCTCATTGAGCCAAGATTTAAACGCCAGTTCTCCATAGAGTTTGACCAGCTCATCCTTATTCGGCACAGACTTCACCAACGCGTCTAAACTCTCTTCGAGATCAACGTCGAGCTTAATCGTCGCCAGCTCGTAGGAAAGGTAGGCATTGTCTTTGTTATCTAGCAGCTTTTTCGCCATGGTTTTCGAGCCACGGAAACCGAGCGCGGCAATGTCATCCAACTGTTGGTACAGCTTGTCTAACCCCCCAATGCCTTGTAGCAAAGCTGTCGCGGTTTTGTCACCCACGCCAGGGACACCAGGAATGTTATCGACTTTATCGCCCATCAGTGCGAGGTAGTCGATAATCAGCTCAGGGCCAATTCCGAACTTCTCCACCACCCCTTCTCTGTCCATCACAACGTTAGTCATGGTGTTGATGAGGGTCACGTTGTCATCCACCAGCTGAGCCATGTCTTTATCACCGGTGCTGATCAACACCGGCATACCCGCTTGAGACGCTTGATGCGCCAGCGTACCGATCACGTCATCCGCTTCCACGCCCGGCACACAAATTAAAGGAAGCCCCATAGCACGAATCACATTGTGCAAAGGCTCGATTTGGCAACGCAGATCATCCGGCATAGGCGGACGATTGGCCTTGTACTCGGCGTACAGATCATCGCGAAACGTTTTGCCTTTCGCATCAAAGACCACCGCGATACGATCACTGGCAAATTGACGCATCATACTGCGCAGCATGTTCACCACACCATAAACGGCGTTGGTTGGGATCTCCCCGTTACTCATCGTGCCGGGGTAAGCATGAAATGCGCGATAAAGGTAAGAAGAGCCATCAATTAAGATCAAAGGGTTGTCTGGGATACGAGCCATAGTTTGTTATCTGCCTGTCCAAATTTCTGCTTAGGATGCCATGACTCAAGCAGTGAATCCATGTTCTGTCGAGGAATCGCGATCACACAGCGTGTTGGTGATCGCCTCTTCTCTTGCCCACGCTGTGGATAAGTCTGTTTATACTATTTTCCACTGCGATGTGAAATTTGACAAAATGATGCCGAACAAGATCTTAAACCATTGTAATACAATAAAAATAACCAAGATTGATCATGCAAAGATCGATCTTTTTGAGATCTTCAACTGTGGAAAAGACACCTGGTGTCCTTTTATTCACCTCAAATAGCAGGCATAAAAAAAGCGACATCGTGAGGATGTCGCCTAGCAGAAAAGGTCAAAGCATGTTCATGCGAATCACACTTTGCCGTAAAGCTATAAATTACACTGGAAGCAATGTGAGCAATGTCGTGTCAAAAGAAACGTGTGCAAGTTCGTTAGAGTCTGGCATCACCTTTTCCATAACGAATCCGGTTCTACCACGTCCTTGTGAACTTCTCTCATTCCCTAAGACGAGATAAACAATAACCATTCTCATTTATCCCGTCAATAGTTAAATGAGAAAAAATCTCATTTAATTTTTATGACAACTCACATCGTCTTTACAAAATGAATGCGCGACTCGATTAATGGTGCTTTTTCTTCAAAGTGTTCGATCAGATAGCCATTGCGCAATAGCAATCTCAGCATGGCTGGAAATTGGTTGCGAGATTTCACTTTCAAGCGCAGATAGCCCTGCTTCGCCACCCACGCCTCTTGTACGTCGAGCAGCGTTTGCGCCACGCCTTTATTGCGCGCTAACGGCGATACGCCGCCAAACCAGCTGTAGAATGTGTCAGCATCGAGCTCGTAGCCAATTTTGAAACCGAGCAACTGCTCCCCTTCTTGCGCCACTTGAATCAAGTAGCGGCGCCCTTTCAATCTCGCCGCCAAGCTCTCAACCGTTTCTTTTTGAGCAAATTCATTGATTTGGTTGACCACCTCGACACACTCTTCTAACGTGCCTTCACGATACTGCACACTCATTGCGATCTCTTCTCTGTGTTAGGTTAATAAAGAAAAAGGCCGGCATGCGCCGACCTCAGTATTGTCGCTTCGCTTACTCTTGCTTTAAAAACGTCGCCGCTTGCGCCTGCTCCTGTGCCAACCATTGCGCCACATCTTTGGCAAAGTAGGTCAAAATGCCATCAGCCCCCGCCCGTTTAAAGCACAGCAGGGATTCCATCACGGTGTCGCGCTCTTTAAGCCAGCCATTGGCAAACGCCGCTTTGTGCATCGCGTATTCACCGGAAACTTGATAAGCAAACGTCGGCACTTGCAACTCAGATTTCACTCGGCGAACCACATCCAGATACGGCATGCCCGGCTTCACCATCACCATATCGGCGCCTTCGTTGATATCCATCGCCACTTCATGAATGGCTTCATCACTGTTGGCCGGGTCCATTTGGTAGTTCTTTTTGTTGCCGCCTTTAAGGTTACTCGCCGAGCCGACCGCATCGCGGAACGGGCCGTAGTAACAAGAGGCGTATTTCGCCGAATAGGCCATGATTTGGGTATTGATGTGACCCGCTTGCTCTAGCGCTTCACGAATCGCACCAATGCGGCCATCCATCATGTCAGAAGGCGCGACCACATCCGCCCCGGCTTCGGCGTGCGATAATGCCTGCTTGACCAATACCTTAGTGGTTTCATCATTGAGTACGTAACCTTCGTCATCAATGATGCCATCTTGACCGTGGGTGGTGAACGGGTCGAGCGCCACATCGGTGATCACCCCCATCTCTGGCACATGCTCTTTGAGCGAACGAACGGCACGCTGAACTAAGCCCTCTGAGTTGTACGCTTCTGCCGCGCACAAGCTTTTGGCATCTTGGTTCACCACAGGAAACAGCGCAATGGCAGGGACACCAAGCTGCGCGAGGTATTGCGCCTCTTCTAACATTAAATCAATGGAAAGACGCTCAATACCCGGCATCGAATCGACAGTTTCGCGGCGATCTTTGCCCATCAAAATAAACATGGGATAAATCAGATCATTCACTGAGAGTTGATTTTCTGCCATAAGGCGACGACTGAAATCATGCTTACGCATACGACGCATGCGACGGCCAGGAAACTGACCTTGGATAGAAACTGACACTCGATTCTCCTTGTGTGGTGAAAGTGCTTGTGTCGCATCATATCACTCCCGCTCTCTTGCACCAGCCAACAAGGCGAAAAAATCACGCAAAATACGACCTAGGCAGATTGGCGCCATTTGCTGCATCTTCTACTCAGACAGGTATACTGGCTCCATTGACGTTTTATCCAGAGACACATCCCATGATCGACACCCATGCCCATATCTACGCCAGTGAGTTTGATGGCGATCGCGACGCCGTGGTGGCCCGCGCATTGGAACAAGGCATAGACCGCATTTTATTACCTAACATCGACCTTGATTCTATTGGCCCTATGTTGGCCACGGAGCGTCAGTTTCCCGATGTATGCCGCTCGATGATGGGGCTCCACCCTTGCTACGTCGATGGCAATGTTGAGCAAACCCTTGCGCAAATTCATGCCTGGTTTAGTCAACATGCGTTCATTGCCGTGGGCGAAATTGGCATCGATCTCTATTGGGACAAAACCTATCGCGCCGAACAAGAACACGCGTTTGTCACGCAACTGCAATGGGCCAAAGCGATGGATCTACCGGTGGTGATCCACACTCGTGACTCCATTGAAGAGACCCTCACTCTGCTTGAAAAAGAGCAAGACGGGTCCCTCAGCGGGGTTTTTCACTGTTTTGGCGGCAGTCTCGAGGAAGCCAGGGCAATTAATGAGCTGGGTTTTCACCTTGGCCTTGGTGGCGTCTCCACCTTTAAAAATGGTGGGATGGATAGCGTCATCCCACATTTGGATATGAGTAAAGTGATTCTGGAAACCGACTGCCCTTACCTCGCACCTGTGCCTCATCGCGGTAAGCGTAATGAGCCTGCCTACA
The DNA here is from genome assembly GCF_059834345.1 of Vibrio sp. R11-SG3-ISO3-SZ. Lineage (NCBI taxonomy): Bacteria > Pseudomonadati > Pseudomonadota > Gammaproteobacteria > Vibrionales > Vibrionaceae > Vibrio > Vibrio sp. R11-SG3-ISO3-SZ. The sequence continues at coordinate 23,926 of NZ_JCBDGX010000113.1, read as the reverse complement.
CCCATTTGGTTGCGCAGCGTGTTGCCAGCCTTCGCGATATCTCGGTCGAGGAAGTAGACGCGATTACTACCGACAATGCCAAGGCCTTGTTTAGGCTATAGCCAGCAACGCGTGTTCCCCTCCACTCTTTAGTGCCAAGATATTGGACTCGATAAAAAAGGCTTGCCCATCGGCAAGCCTTTTTTATATCAGCGACTACTCGCTCTGTTCGTCCTCTTTTCGCACATAAAAACGGGCGAAAAACAGGCCGACTTCAAACAACAAACACATGGGTATGGCAAGTAAGGTCTGAGAAATCATGTCTGGCGGTGTCAGCATCATTCCCACCACAAACGCGCCGACCACAATATACGGGCGCTTCTCGCTGAGGCTTTTAGGATTGGTTGCGCCAGTCCAACACAGCAAGATGATCGCCACTGGCACTTCAAAGGCGATACCAAAAGCTAGGAAGAGAGCTAACACGAAATCTAGATAGCTGGAAATATCCGTCGCAAACTCAACGCCACCGAGTGAAATCGCAGTAAAGAAGCCAAACACTAACGGGAACACGACAAAGTACGCAAACGCCACACCACAGTAAAATAGCAGTGAGCTGGAGAACATCAGCGGCATGATCAATCGACGTTCATGCTTGTAAAGACCCGGCGCCACAAACGCCCACACTTGGTACAAGATGAAAGGCACCGCAATAAAGATGGATGCAATTAGGGTGAGTTTGAGCGGAGTAAAAAACGGCGACGCCACATCGGTGGCGATCATCGTCGCCCCTTCAGGCAGGCGCTCCACCAAAGGCGCTGAGACAAATTCGTAAATGTCGTTGGCAAAGTAAATCAAACCAACAAACACCACCAATACCGCCACGAGTGCGCGCAGCAAGCGGTTTCTCAGTTCGAGAAGGTGGCTAATCAAAGGTTGTGTCTGCTCAACAGAAGACATGAAGACCTCAACTATTGGGAATCAAAAGGAGCAGCGATTGGCTGCCCCTCAATAATCAGAGTGGTGAACTACTCAGGCTTTTTATCTGTTGTTGCCGGGGCGACATGCAAAGACTCAGTGGTGTCGGCGGAAGGCGCTTGTGACGCTACCTCTTCAGAGGGCTCAGTCTTGGCAGGCTCGTCGCTTTTCTTGGCATAAGGGCGCTGCACGTCTTGCGCGGCTTGCTTTAACTGGTCAACGGAGGATTTCAACTCTGGCGAGAGATCTTCCATGCCCATCTGCTCAGCTTTACGCAAATTCTCTTGCAGCTCTTGCACCTTAAGCTCATGGGACAATTCGTCTTTGACGCTGTTTGCCATATTCTTGGCCGCACCGACAAAACGAGTGACACTGCGAATCGCATGCGGCAATCGCTCAGGGCCGAGAACCACCAGCCCCACCACAGAGATCAATACCAGTTCCCAGAAACCGATATCAAACACGAGTTATGCCTGCTCTTTGTCTTTTTTAGTGTCAGCAGTGGCGTCTGTTTTCTGCTGTTGCTCGATGTTTTTTGGCTCAAAGTCGGCGTCTTTCTTTGCAGGCTCTTCGTCGTTCATCGCTTTCTTAAAGCCTTTTACCGCACTACCTAAATCGCCACCAATGCCACGCAGTTTCTTCGTACCAAATAGAAGTACCACAATCACCGCAATGATAAGCAGTTGCCAAATACTAATACCACCCATTCTTTTTACCTCGGGTCTAACTGTTGAATTCTTAAGTTTACCGCCTAACGACGGTAAGCTCGCCAACTAAGCAACCAAAATGTGACGCCACCTAAGGCGCTGACCATAGACAGTTGCTCATACGGAGTGTTGACCAATATTGCCGAGCATACGACTAATGTTGCGCCAACACCAAACAAAAATTTCCCTGTCGCTTGCTGACGCTTCGACTGACGATACCCTTGATAGAGTTGATCGATACGCTGATTCATCATCTTGCCTTGGCGCAGGCTGTCGTAGAGAAGCTCTGGCAACTCTGGCAGCTTTTCCGCCCAAAACGGCGCGCGATCTTTCACCGCATTGATCACCGCTTTTGGCCCGACTTGGTTCATCATCCACTCTTCAAGGAACGGCTTGGCCGTCTCCCACAGATCCAACTGAGGGTAGAGTTGACGACCCAGTCCTTCCACATACAGCAGCGTCTTTTGCAACAACACCAGCTGAGGTTGCACTTCCATATGGAAGCGTCTTGCGGTGTTAAATAGGTTCAACAACACATGACCAAACGAGATCTCACACAGAGGTTTGGCGAAAATCGGCTCACACACGATGCGAATGGCAAATTCAAACTCATCAATATTGGTTTCACGTGGAACCCATCCCGACTCGACATGCAATTCGGCAACGCGGCGATAATCTCGATTGAAAAACGCCAGAAAGTTTTCCGCAAGATAGCGTTTGTCTTCGCTATTGAGTGTGCCAACGATGCCACAATCTAACCCGATCCAACGCGGATTCTCTGGGTGCTCACGTTCAACAAAGACGTTACCCGGATGCATGTCCGCATGGAAAAAACTGTCTCGGAAGACCTGAGTGAAAAACACGCTGACTCCACGCTCGGCCAACAGCTTCATGTTGGTGCCATTGGCGACCAAGCCCTCGATGTCCGACACTTGGATGCCATATATTCGCTCAGAAACCATGACAGTTTTATTACTGAAATCAGTAAAGACTTCAGGCACGTACAGCGATTCACTGTTGTCGAAGTTACGTCTCAGCTGGATGGCATTCGCCGCTTCTCGGCGCAAATCTAGCTCATCGAGCAGGGTTTTCTCGTACTCGCGCACCACCTCGACGGGTTTGAGGCGTCTTGCCTCTGGCAGCATCTTGGCGACAATGCGCGCCATACGGTACATGAGTTTAAGATCGGCATCGATCACCGGTCGAATATCGGGCCGAATGACTTTTAACACCACTTCTTGTTGCGTCGACTTGAGCTTCGCCGTGTGCACCTGTGCAATCGATGCGGACGCCAGCGGCTCAATATTAAACTCGTCAAACCAGGTTTCAATTGGACCGCCCAATGCCTGTTCGATGGTCTGCTTAGCCAGATGGCCGTCAAAGGGGGACACTTGATCTTGCAATAGGGCAAGCGGATCGGCGATATGAGGAGGAAACAGATCGCGCCGAGTAGACATCATCTGTCCAAACTTGATCCACACCGGTCCAAGTTCTTGCAGTGCGAGACGCAGTCGCTCGCCTAAGGTTTTGTCCGGATGCTGATTACGAATCCAAAACAGACCCTTTCGTGCCAATAACGGCGCTTTGGCGAGTTGATGATTGGGCGCCAGCTCATCCAATCCATATTCGAGCTGCACCTTGATGATGCGGTAGAGGCGTTTTAGCTCCGCTAACGTCATACTCGCTCCAGTAGTTGATTCAATTTCGCTTCCACACGCGCCGCTTGGCTCTTGATCTCATCCACTTGGTCGCAGAAATGCGCCACTTCTAACGGCGGCGGCGCCAAACGCCACTCTTCGGTGACCACTTGCGCAAGGTAATCTTGCTGGTGACGAAGCTGAGTGCGGGCGAACTGGCCAATCTGCGTCACGCCTTGCACTAAGGTGTGCGCCACAACATCGCCGGTGACACGTGAGATCCACTCTTCAATATCGGGTTTGCATTGGGTGATCAATTGCGAAAAGCTCTGCGCCAGTTGGATGTCGCCATCCAGATCCAACTTATCCTGCTTGATGAGTTTGGTGATATTGGATTGATCTTTCAGCTCAGGCAATACCGACACATTGAGAGATAAGGTGCAATCGGGTGTGCCTTCGTAGTGGGCTAACACATCGACTTGTTGACTGAAAACGAAGGTTAAGCGCTTATCGAACTCTTTGAGATGCACTTGAATGACCTGACCTTTCAGTCGCGCCAGTCGGCGCACCAGATCAGGATCATCTTGAATGAGAGTATTCAGTGACGTTTCGATGACCGCCGTCATCAGAGGCTCAAAAGGCATGCTCGGCTCCTTTAGAACTTGTAGCCGCGGTGCAAGGCGACAATGCCGCCCGTTAAGTTGTAGTAACGCGTATTTTCAAAGCCCGCGTCGTCCATCATCCCTTTTAACGTCTCTTGGTCAGGGTGCATGCGAATGGATTCCGCCAAGTAGCGGTAGCTTTCTGCATCATTGGCCACCAGCTCACCCATTTTCGGCAGCAAGTGGAACGAATACGCATCGTAGACTTTAGAGAGTGGGTCAAAGACAGGTTTGGAAAACTCCAGCACCAACAGGCGACCGCCAGGTTTCAGTACGCGGTACATCGAACGCAGCGCTTTGTCTTTATCGGTTACGTTACGCAGACAGAAGCTGATCGTAATTGCGTCAAAGTAGTCATCGGGAAACGGCAGTTCTTCAGCGTTCGCTTGAACATAGTGCACATTGCCCACAATGCCGATATCGCGCAGTTTGTCACGCCCGACATTGAGCATCGAGTTGTTGATGTCAGCGAGTACGACGTGGCCTTTGTCACCAACAATACGAGAGAACTTCGCTGTCAAATCGCCAGTGCCACCTCCTAAGTCGAGGATGCGTTGTCCAGGACGGGCACCGCTGCAATCGATGGTAAAGCGCTTCCACAAGCGGTGAATGCCTCCCGACATAAGGTCATTCATAATGTCGTATTTGGCGGCCACTGAGTGAAACACTTCCGCTACCTTGGTGACTTTTTCCTCTTTCGCTACCGTGGTAAAACCGAAGTGGGTCGTTTCTGCGTCTTGCTGAGATTCTAGAGCTGTCGTCGATTGCACACTAATATCCGTCATTATGATTCCTCTTTTAGCAGTGCTCTCTATTCAATACGGCCAAAGCACTGCGGGCGATTAGTTTACTTTATCCTCAGCCGGATGTCTTTCTAGTAAGTGGTCATTTTCACCGCTAAGCTGTGATTCTGGCAGCGTTTCTTGCTCCGCCAGTTCCACCAAATTCATCGAGATTGGTCGTTTGACCTCCACCCCTAATTGCTTAAAGCTCTCCGCTTGTCGAATCACGTTGCCGCGCCCAGTCACCAGTTTATTCATGGCGCCTTGGTAGTTTTGATTGGCCTTATCTAAGGCGCCGCCGAGGCTCTCCATATCATCAACGAATAGGCGCAATTTGTCGTAGAGCTTACTGGCTCGCTGCGCGATGATTTTCGCGTTTTGGCTCTGTCTTTCGTTGCGCCACAAGTTATCGATGGTGCGCAGTGCCACCAGCAAAGTGGTCGGACTGACGAGAATGATATTGTGCTCCATCGCATCTTTGACCAAGCTAGGGTCGGAGGAAATCGCTACTTGGAAGGCAGGCTCGACGGGGATAAACATCAACACATAATCCAAGCTCTGAATGCCTTTGAGTTGATGATAATCCTTGTGTGAAAGCCCTTTGATATGGCTGCGAATAGCGAGTAAGTGCTCACCTAAGGCCTTGTCACGCTGCTGATCGGTCTCGGCATTAAAGTAGCGCTCATAGGCGACCAGCGCCATTTTGGCGTCAATCACCACCTGCTTATCATTGGGCAGATGCACAACCACATCTGGCTGATAACGCTTACCCGCTTCGTTTTGCAGATTCACTTGGGTGTGGTACTCATGCCCTTCCCTTAGGCCAGACTCAGCCAATACTCTCGCCAGAACCACCTCTCCCCAGTTGCCTTGCTGCTTGTTATCACCTTTGAGAGCTTGGGTCAGGTTGAGCGCCTCTTTGGCCATCTGCTCGTTAAGGCGCTGCAAGTTCTTCAGCTCATGCACTAAGGTGTGGCGCTCTTTGGCTTCCACAGTAAAGCTGTCATTGACTTGCTTGCGAAACCCTTCCAACTGCTCTTTGAGCGGCGACAGTAAGGCATCCAAACTCTGTTTATTTTGCTGATCAACGCGCGCCGTTTTCTCATCAAACAGCTGACTGGCGAGGTGTTCAAACTGCTGTTTTAGCCGCTCTTCGGCTTTCTCGAGCAGGGCGAGTTTCTCTTGATTAGCTTGGGTGATCTGCTCATGACGAGCTTCTTGCTCTCTCAAGGTCGCTTCGAGCTGCGCCTTTTCATCACGCATCAGACCAAGTTCGTCGAGGTATTGCTGACGCTCTTGCTTAACGCTGTCAAAGTAACGCAGCTTCTCTAGCACCGCCATCAACTTGCCGTGAGACTGCTTGAGCTCAAATGCCGCTTTGTCCCGCGCTGCATCCAACGCTTCCAGCTCTTGCTCGGCCTCCGCTAAGGCGTTTTTTAACTGGGTGATTTCACTGTGTGAGAGTTGTTGCTGAGTATCAAGCTTGGCACTAAGCAATTGCTGTTGCAAGCGCATTTTCTGGGTGACCCACCAACCGACGACGACGCCACTGGTGACGGCGCTGCCAGCCGCGGTGATAAGAAGAGAAGCGTTATCAAAAATCCATTGCATGAGCGGCGTACATTCATCAAATTCAAGTCATTTGATGGTATTTCACCACTGGATAAATGTCCAGTTTGTAGGGCAATTGGCCTACCGTTAGACTAGCGCATCACTTCACCGTTTTTTAGGCTTACTATGAATGAGCGCCGCGCGCTGGGCTTTGGTTTGTCTGCTGTTTTGCTCTGGTCGACAGTAGCCACCGCGTTTAAATTAACCTTAGCTGAGTTTACTCCAATCCAGATGCTGACGGTCGCCAGTATCGTCTCTGCCCTCGCCTTAACCCTCATCTGCGCCGTGCAAGGCAAGCTCAATACGCTGGTGACCACCTTGACCGCCAATCCGGGCTATTACCTATTACTGGGGATCATCAACCCGCTGGCGTATTACATCATTTTGTTTAAAGCCTACGATCTCCTGCCTGCCTCACAAGCGCAGGCGATTAACTACAGCTGGGCAATCACCCTCACCCTAATGGCGGCGGTATTTTTAGGTCAAGCCATCCGTAAGCAAGATTGGGTCGCGTGCTGTTTGAGCTACCTCGGCGTCATTGTTATCGCCACCAAAGGCAACGTATTGGCGCTCGATTTTGATAGCCCGCTAGGGGTTGGGCTGGCGTTGCTCTCAACGCTGCTGTGGGCAGGGTATTGGATCTTAAACACCAAAAACAAAGCCGACCCTGTGGTCGGCGTGTTGCTCGGTTTTCTCGTCGCGATCCCTTTCGCTCTAGGGCTGACGTGGTGGGAAGGAGCTAGCTTTGCCGCCATTTCTCCTCAAGGTTGGCTGGCGGTCAGCTATGTCGGACTGTTTGAAATGGGCGTCACCTTCGTCTTGTGGCTCAGCGCCTTAAAATCCACTCACAATACCGCGAGAATCAGTAACCTTATCTTCGCCTCGCCGTTTATCTCTTTGATCTTACTGGCGACCATCATCGGCGAAGCCATTCACCCCAGCACTCTCATCGGCCTTGTGTTGATTATTGCCGGGCTCGTCATTCAACAGGTGAAGTGGAAAAAGAAAGCGCAATGGGCGCGAGATTAAACCCACTGCCCCGCTACATAACCGGAGCTCCAGCACCACTGGAAATTGTAGCCCCCTAGCCAGCCGGTGACGTCGACGACTTCGCCGATAAAGTAGAGGCCTGTGATCGCTTTGCACTCCATGGTTTTCGACGATAAGTGATCGGTATTGACGCCGCCTAGGGTGACCTCGGCGGTGCGGTAACCTTCTGTCCCATTGGGGGTAATGCTCCAATGCTCTAACGTGTTAGCCACGTCTTCCAGAGCCTTGCTGCTAAATTGCTTTAGCGGTTTGTCTTCAAGGGTTTTGCGCTCGATCAGCACTTCAACCAGTCGCTTGGGGAGCACTTTCGCTAAGGTGTTTTTCAAGGTTTGATTAGGGTGTTTTTCCAATGAGCGCGTTAGCAAAGCTTGCACATCGACATCGGGCACCAGGTTCACTTCAACCGCTTCGCCCGGGGTCCAGTAGGAGGAGATTTGCAATACCGACGGGCCAGACAGACCACGGTGGGTAAACAGCAGCGCCTCTTTGAATTTGGTGTTGTTTTTAGCGGTGATTTCAACCGGAATCGCAATCCCTGACAGCTCAGAAAAATCGTCTTTGTCTTCTTTATGCAGCGTAAACGGCACCAAGGCCGCACTGGTTGGAAGGACCTCAAGGCCGAACTGCTCTGCCACTTTGTAACCAAAGGGGGTTGCGCCAAGCTTGGGCATCGACAGGCCGCCGGTGGCGATGACGAGGGATTCGCACTCAATCGCATGGCCATTGGTCGTCAGAGAAAAGCCATTGGCTTGCTGCTCGATGTTGTCAACGGCTTGCTGGTAGCGAAATTGGATACTCGGTTTATCGCACTCGGCGAGAAGCATTTTAACGATGTCTTTGGAGTCATAGTCACCGACACAAAACAGCTGACCATGATCGCGCTCTTCAAACTCGATGCCGTATTTGTAGATCATCGAGATAAAGTCCCAGTTGGTGTACTGTGCCAAGGCCGATTTAACAAAATGCGGGTTGCGTGACAGGTAGTGTTTGGCAGACACATCGTAGTTGGTAAAGTTGCAGCGGCCGCCCCCGGCGATGAGGATTTTTCGGCCCGGTTTCTTAGCATGATCCAGCACTAACACGCGACGGCCCCGCTCTCCTGCTTGGGCGGCACACATCAGGCCCGCCGCACCGGCGCCAATCACTACTACATCAAACTTCTCTGCCATGGTGGTTACTAACTCTGTCATGATTCAATAAAAAAGGATGTGCACTGAGCACATCCTTCGCAATAGGTGGCTATTTTAACGGCTATTGCCTACCTTGCCAATTTAAAGGCGCCGATCATCAAAGAATAAACGCTGCCAGTAAGGTCACCGCGAGCAATGAGGTGGTGAGTATGAACAGCTCTCTGACGCGATCACATTTGCCCGTGAACACTTCATCGTGATGATGGTGATACTCTTTGCTTTTGATGTAATGGAACAGGCGTACCTGCTTGGCCATATTGCCGTGCGTGGTAAAGAAACCGTTGCCGTCGACTTGCTGGTACAAAAGAGGATGCGCCTCGCGCATGATGTATATCAGAGAACGCAGTGCAGTGAGGTAACGGGCCATGTTCACCGCCGTTACAAGCATCAACGTGAATAGAATGGTGTCTGCATTGATCATCTTTTCCTCCCTACATCTTCATAGGTTACCGAAGAAAAGACGATCCCATCAGAGCATCTTTCGCTGACAATTATTCAGCGGCGGTATCCATAATAGAAGATGAACCTTCTTTTGCTAAAGCAGCTAGGTCTTTATCGATGAAGAACAACGCCTTACCATCTTCACCAACCAGTTCTAGCTTGTCTAAAATCCCTTTAAACAACTTCTCTTCTTCGTGCTGCTCTGCAACGTACCACTGCAAGAAGTTGAATGTTGAGTAATCTTGAGAAGTAAACGCAACGTGAGCCAATTTGTTGATTTTTTGCGTAATCATTTGCTCATGTTCATAGGTCTCGCGAAAGACTTCACCTAGGCTCTCAAATTCATGTTTTGGTGCATCAATGGCACCTAGAATCGGCATTGCCCCCGTTTCACTCACATACGTGAATAAACGCTGCATGTGCTCCATCTCTTCAACGGCGTGTTTGCGTAAAAATTCGGCCGCGCCTTCAAAGCCTTTGTCCTCACACCAAGCACTCATTTGTAAGTATAGATTGGATGAAAAGAATTCGAGATTAATTTGCTCATTCAATTGCTCGACCATCGCTTGTGACAGCATTTCGCACTCCTACTAAGTCTATGAACTTAAACTGACTATATCATGCTAGCCACCATAACACTTTGTATGGTGAATGTGGATATGAGATCACCTTGGCAAAAAATTGACCAGCGAGGTGCTAATCTAACTTTAGGCGAGCGAAATAAGAGGATTCGGTATGAGCTATCAACACATTCTAGTGGCCATCGACCTGTCTGAAGACAGCAAACTGCTGGTAGACAAAGCGGTCTCCTTGGCCAAGCCGCTCGACGCGGCGGTCTCATTCATCCACATTGATGTCAACTACGCCGAGTTGTATACCGGCCTCATCGACATCAACCTGGCGGAGACGCAACATCAAGCTATTGAGGCATCGCAAAAGCAATTGCAAAACCTTGCGGACCACGCCAACTTCCCTATTAAACATACCCTAGTGGGCAGTGGCGACTTAGGTAATGAGCTGTGCGATACCATTCAAGAGTTCAACGTCGATCTTGTGGTGTGTGGCCACCATCAAGACTTTTGGAGCAAACTGCTCTCCTCGACTCGTCAGTTGATCAATTGCTCACCGGTCGACATGTTGGTTGTACCACTAAAAGACTGATTCAACGGTTGAATTGAGATAAAATAATCAGATAGTTTTTGATAATGAGTCTTAATCATGTTTTATCTCTCTTCGGTCACCGTACTGTGGGCGTTCTCCTTCAGTTTGATTGGTGTCTATTTGGCAGGCCAAGTCGACGCGTGGTTTTCGGTTTTAATGCGCGTCGCCTTAGCAAGCTTGGTTTTCCTGCCTTTCCTGAAATTTAAAGGGGTTGAGAAATCCCTGATTGCCAAATTGATGGTCGTTGGCGGCTTTCAACTTGGCTTGATGTACTGTTTCTACTATCAATCCTTCCTGCTTCTGTCTGTACCAGAAGTCTTGCTATTCACGGTGTTCACGCCGATTTACGTGACGTTAATCTACGATCTGCTCAAGGGTCGCTTTTCACCTTGGTATTTGGTTACCGCGGCGATCGCAGTGGCTGGCGCTGCCTTTATCAAGTTTGCCGGAGTCAATGAGCATTTCTTGCTTGGCTTTATGGTGGTGCAAGGAGCCAATCTCTGCTTCGCTATCGGCCAAGTGGGCTACAAATACTTGATGGAAAAGCAGCAAGTCGCCCTGCCACAGCATACGGTCTTTGGTTACTTTTATTTGGGCGCACTGGCTGTCGCACTCATCGCGTTTGCGCTGATGGGCAACAGTGAGAAATTGCCGAGCACGGCAACGCAATGGGGCGTTCTGACCTACTTAGGCTTGATTGCGTCTGGGTTGGGGTATTTCGCGTGGAATAAAGGCGCGACCATGGTGAATGCTGGTGCGCTGGCGGTGATGAATAATGCGTTGGTCCCCGCTGGGCTTATCGTCAATATCGTGATCTGGAATCGCGATGTCGACCTGACGAGACTGACCATTGGCGGCGCTATTATTGTCCTTTCACTTTGGGTCAACGAAACCTGGGTGAAAAAGCGTGTAACCAACGCCGCGTAAATCCAAAGTCTAGCGCCTAGTCTAAGGTTAATGCACCTTGGCTTGGCGCTTCTCTGTCTCTGCTAAGCCGGTTGGCCAAGAGTGGATTACGTCTAACTTGGCCTGCAGTTTAGCCTGCTTTTTACTGAGTTTTTGCTGTTTTTTCAGCGTTTTTAGCCACTTCTTCTGCTGCTTATAAGCACGTTTGAGCTCTTTTCTCGCTTTCTTGAACGCCTTTTTATCCATCAAATCGAACGTCTCTACTACCGGCGTCAAGGCATTCACGGACGTCAGGGTATTTAACTCAACGTCAGCTTTGCGTGCTTTCACTCGCGCAATGACGCGCTGCACGGCTTGCGCTTGTTGCTCTTCACGCTTTGTCTCGATCGCTTGAGCGACATTCTGCGTATCTGAAGGCGCAGAAGCCACTGCCGCTTGTTGAGGTCCGAATAGTGCAGATTCAGCTCGCGCAGAGAGAGGCTTAAGGATTTTAGGTGTATGAGTCGTTGGCTGGGTATGGGCAGCCGCCGCAATTGACGCCGGTTTGCATAAGTGTTGTTTACTGTGACTGGCACGCGCACAAGAGCGGCAGACAAACTTGGGTTCAACCACGAGCTTTTCTATCTCACCCAAACTGTGTGCGACTTGTTTACGACTCAACTTGCACAAACGCTTTGCCATCGACTCACCTTAAAAAGAATACGAATAGTTCTTAGTAAGATATATAGTCATCAGACGGGCTTGGCAAGCGTTATTTTCCACCGCCATAAAGCACGGTGTGGTGAGTATAAATAGAATCAGGCACTTAGCTCATGGCCGAATTAACTAACTCATGGCTGCATTAACATAGACATCAAAGCGGTTTTTCTTGGTCTCTATCGCCATCGCCGGTTTGACACCATCTAGCCAATCAGCGTAGTCGGGGCGTTTGACCACCACTCTTTTCGTCGCCAGCGCAAGGGCTGGCGTGAGTAGGCCGTCTGCGTCGTGATCGGCGCCCACAAGCGTTTGAAATACGCGCATCTCTTTTTTCACTAACGCGCTTTTCTTTTTGTTCTCAGGATGAGGGTACATGGGATCTAGGTAGACCACATCAGGGCGCACAAAATCAGGCTGACTTGCGAGCGTTTCCAGCGCGTTGTGGCTCGATGCGTGCAGCAGTGACATTCGCTCACTGACCCAGACGCCGATTTCTGGGTCCTGTTTGGCGCGTTCTAAGCCATCATCCAGTAGCGCCGCCACCACAGGGTGACGCTCCACCATCTGCACCTGACAGCCCAAAGAGGCCAATACAAACGCATCTCGCCCAAGGCCAGCGGTGCCATCAAGCACTGTCGGCACCACGCCTTTGTTGAGCCCGGCCGCTTTGGCGATCGCTTGCCCTTTTCCGCCCCCAAACTTGCGGCGATGCTCAGCGGCGCCTCCCGCCAGGTCGACATAAATCGCCCCTAATTTAGGCTCATCGGTTTTGCGAAGTTCCAAGCGCTGCGCCGTCAGCACCAAAGCAAACGGACTGGTGTCACTGTGGCTAAGCCCCCAGCGAGCAGCAATATCGTTCAGTTGTTGGTTCTGTTCAGGGTGTTCGCAGAGAAGTTGCAAATCCACTATCGGCTCCGGTGTAGGTCAGTGTTGAGGGACGCGTGCGCGTCAGTGTAATGGATTTTAGCTGGCTCTACCTAACAGTTTCCCCACTTCGCTACGAACAAATCGCCATTGATGTCTTCGCCCGTTCGCGGCAATAATAGTCTTTCTATTTTCAACAAGGCTGACTATGCAAGCTCACTCCACCAAGCTCGATGACCTCGACAAAGCGATTTTGAAAACCTTAATGGAAGATGCGCGGACGCCCTACGCCGAAATGGCGAAGCAATTTGATGTCAGCCCTGCAACCATTCACGTTCGAATAGAAAAGATGAAGTCAGCCGACATCATTCAAGGCACGGAAGTGATTGTCGATACGAAAAAACTCGGTTACGACGTCTGCTGCTTTATTGGTATTAACCTCAACGCGGCGCGCGATTATCACTCAGCTTTGCAAAAACTCAATGCTCTAGAGGAAGTGGTGGAAGCGTATTACACGACGGGCGCGTACAACATCTTCGTCAAATTGATGTGTCGCTCGATTGAGGAGCTGCAACACGTACTGATCGATAAGTTGCAAGCCATCGACGAAGTGCAATCCACCGAAACCCTCATCTCTTTGCAGAACCCCATCAATCGCAACGTCAATCCATAAAAAAAGCTCGCGTTGTGCGAGCTTTCTATCCAATCTAACTGAACGAATCCAACTGACCCGATCGAATCGGCAGGTTATTTGCCTTGGTTTTCCATGTACTGCTTGAGCTGCTCCGCTGAGATGCCCTGCTGGGTAAGTTGCTTTGCGATGATGTCTAGCTGCTCGCCTTTACGTGACTCAATCACTTGCTGAAAATGGAACACGATATCGCGCAACACATCGAGCGGGACTTGCTTGGCGGCACTGCGAATACGCTCGCTGCTCTGATTGCCGAGCTCGTGAATTAATTTACCAAACATCACTTTCTCTGGAGACTCTTCAAGCTGCTCCATCAAACGCGCTTTTTCGTACGTCGTCATCGACATGGTGGTGGTTTTTCCATCGTTACAAGATTAACTCGCCTCAATATACAAGGATATTTTGCCTTGTAAAGCTAAGCGCGCCCTTGCCTAGTGATGTGAGCAAGGTGTCGACAACAACTTACTCATAGCAGCTTATTTATTACGGTTTACTCATAACATCTATTCGTAACACCTACTCATAACAGTAGTGCCACTCTCTGCCCGCTTTGGTCCACAAAATCAGTAGCGCAGGTGTGATGATGAGCATCAATGAGGCGATAAGCACTTGCGGCTCCCACCCAAAACGCTGCATGGTGCCGACGACTAAGCCCGCTCCACTCATTTGGAACAGCCCGAGTAGCGCAGCGGCGGTGCCCGCTTTGTCACCGAACGGGGCAAGCGCCTTACCAGCCGCCGCACCGAGAATCCACGCAAAACCAATCGAGGATAGGAAGATTGGCAGCATAAAGGCAAAGGCACTTGCTTGCGTCGCCATTGCTAGCATCACGATACCGCCTAATCCCAACAACAAGATGCCGACATTGAGCGTGGTGTGCGTGCCGAACTTATCCATAAATCTAGGCGCTGTCATGCACGCGACAATGTTGATCACCGCATTGATTCCAAACCAAAAGGTAAAAGCGTTCATGCTTAAACCAAGATTTTCCATCAGCACCACGGGGGCTGAGGTGACATAACCGAGAATCACCGCCATCGCCAACATACACAAGGATGCGTGGAACAAAAACGTCGGTGTACTCAGCACTTGCCAATAGCGTCGTAGACGAAATACCGGCGCGGTGCTGACTTGCGGATTGGTCTCTTTAAGGCCAAACGACATCGCCACCAGACCAATCAACGCGAATCCGGCCATAAAGCTGAAGTTGGCGCGCCATCCAAATTGCTGAGTGAGCCATGCACCAAGAATCGGCGCCAACGCAGGGATAAAACAGATGGCTCCGTTGAGATAGCTGATCATCTTGCCACTTTTCTGTGGACCGAACATATCGCGAACTGTTGCAAAGGCGGCCACCGATGTCGCGCACGCTCCTAAGCCTTGCAGCAAGCGCGAAACCAGCATCCACTCGATGTTTTGAGCACTCCACGCCAATAAAGCGCTCGCGGCGTAGATGCTGATCCCACCTAATGCAACAGTTCGACGTCCTAGCTTATCCGCCAGCGGGCCAGCAAACAGTTGGCCGACCCCCATCGCGAACAAAAACCATGTGATAGTATCTTGTGCTAAGGCGTGTTCCACGTGAAACGCTTGAGAAATTTGTGGCAACGCAGGCAGATAAATATCAATTGCCAGCGGGCTAAACAGCACCAACAGGGTCAAAAGAATGAATTGAAGTTTGCCGTAGATGATCGGGTTGTCAGCGTTCACTGCTCGCCTCTTTTAAAATGATTATGCACAAGAAAGGATGAAACTCGGCAAAGTCTAAGTTAGTCTAGATATGACATCCAATGACAAATCATCATTTAAGTTATTCCTTAGGGAAATGTATGAATATAGAGAAGCTTGCTCGCTTAGATTTGAATTTACTGGTGTGCCTCAAGATTCTTACTGAAGAGCTGAATGTAACACGTGCCGCTCACCGATTATGCCTCAGCCAATCTGCGGTCAGTAAGAACCTCGCCAAGTTGCGTGACCAATTCGATGACCCTCTGTTCGTGCGCCAAGCGTATGGGCTAAAGCCGACGCCCAAAGCCCTCTTTCTTAAGCCTAAATTGGATGCGCTGATCCATCAGTTAGAGCTACTGACGCAACCCGAGCAGTTTCAGCCTGACAGCAGTGATTACAAGTTTCAAATCGCCGCGGTAGAGAGTGTCTACCCGCTGATTCTGCCCCACTTTCTACCCGAGATTTTTAAACGCGCCCCCGGGGTCACCATCAGCACCCACTCTTGGTCCGATCAAACCTTTAAGCTGCTGCAAAAAGGCGAAATTGATCTTGGTATTACCGGCAAGGACATCGACATCAATGATGCCAAGCTGACTATGTTGCCGCCGAGTGATATTAGTGAACAAGAGATCTACCGTGATAACCAGATGTGTTTATTGCGCGCGGATCACCCTGCCTTGAGCCGTCCTTGGACGTTAGAACAGTTTCTTAGCCAACGTCATGTTCAAGTACGCTGCGATGGCAACGATCGCTGGCTACTTGATTATCGCCTTGCCGACATCGGCAAAGAGCGCGATATCGCCATCACTGTGCCGGACTTCAACAGCGCCGCCAGTCTGTGTTCCTACACGGACTTTGTCTTTACCGCGCCAAGCCACTTCGTCAAGCTTGCCTCGAAACAGCTTAACCTCGCGGTGCTGCCACTGCCGTTAGAATTTCCGCCCATGGCCTATACCCTGTTTTGGCATCGCGACCGAGAGAACGACCCGGCCCTTGCCTGGCTCAGACAAATTATCCGCGAAAAGACGACCGCGTTACGATAACCGCGCTACGTTAGCCGCGTTGCGATAACCCCGTGCAATGCTAGTCACGTGACGACAACTGCGCTGATTTTACGTCACGTAGTCAGTTAACCTTACCCCGCGATCCATACCCGGCTATCGATGCAGACCATTTGCAGCGCTCTGGTAAAAGGAGTAGCTTAATGGCCATAGTCCAAGCCCAAAACGTGATTCGCCCGCTCATCAAGATGCGCGGTCATTGCGAGTCTAAGACGTCGGATGGACACCTCAAATAACTGAAGGATTCACAGATGCTAAACACCACTGAACAACGATTGACAGCCATCAAAGAGTGGCTGGTTCAGAACAATATCGATGCCCTTTTTGTGCCCCATGAAGACGAATACTTGGGCGAGTACATTCCTGCGCACAACGAACGCCTGCATTGGCTAACCGGCTTCACTGGTTCAGCCGGGGCCGCGGTGGTCACACAAACAAAAGCAGCGGTATTTGTCGATGGTCGATACACGGTGCAAGTCACCAAGCAAGTCCCTAGCGAGCTGTTCGAATACCGCCATTTAATTGAAGAGCCGGCATTAGACTGGCTGCTCAGTGAGCTACAACCCGGCAGCGTCGTCGCCATTGACCCACGCATGCACAATGCAGGCTGGCTGGAGTCTGCGCAAACCAAACTGGCGGACAAACTTGAACTCAAGCTGTTAACAACTCACCCCATCGACGCACTGTGGCATGATCGCCCAGCCGCCCTCGAATCACCTGCGCGCTTAATGCCGATTGAATCCGTCGGTCAAACCTCATCATCCAAACGTGAAGAGATTGCCAAGCAACTGACAAAGCAGAACCTTGATGCTGCAGTCGTGACCGCGCTCGACTCTATCTGCTGGCTGCTTAATGTGCGTGGCCTCGACGTCTCTCGCCTGCCCGTATTATTGTCTCACGCGATTATTCACCGCGACGCCAGTGTCGATTTCTTTATTCGCCAAGAACGTCTGCCGCAAGGCTTTGCTGAGCATGTTGGTACCGGTGTCAGAGTTCATGCTCCCGAGTCCCTGGAGTCTATTCTTAACTCGCTTAATGGACGCCGAGTATTACTTGACCCAGCGACGAGCAATGCGTGGTTTAAATTGACACTGCAAAACAGTGGCGCGCATGTCGTAAGTGCAGCCGATCCTTGCTTGCTGCCGAAAGCGCAAAAAAATGCGGTCGAAATTGAGGGCATGAAAGCGTGTCATGTGCGCGATGGCGTCGCCATGGTCAAGTTCCTCTCTTGGCTTGATAACGAAGTCGACAACGGCCAACTTCACGATGAAGCCTACCTAGCCGACCGTTTAGAAGCGTACCGTCGTGAGGATGAAACGTTAGTAGACCTAAGTTTTGATACCATCTCCGCAGCAGGCAGCAACGGGGCAATGTGTCACTACAACCACGAAAACCAACCGACCCCGGGTCAGTTGAGCCTGAACTCTCTCTACCTTGTCGACTCTGGCGGCCAATACCTCAACGGAACGACGGACATCACACGTACTGTGGCCATCGGTCAACCTAGCGACGAGATGATCAAGCAGTTTACCTTAGCGCTCAAAGGTCATATTGGTGTCGCACGTGCCCGTTTTCCAAAA
Organism: Vibrio sp. R11-SG3-ISO3-SZ; assembly: GCF_059834345.1. Taxonomy (NCBI): domain Bacteria; kingdom Pseudomonadati; phylum Pseudomonadota; class Gammaproteobacteria; order Vibrionales; family Vibrionaceae; genus Vibrio; species Vibrio sp. R11-SG3-ISO3-SZ. Next base: position 6,202 of record NZ_JCBDGX010000113.1, on the reverse strand, counting down.
GGAACACGCGGCTATCAAATTGATACCCTTGCCCGTCAACACCTATGGGCAGAAGGCTTTGACTATGACCACGGTACGGGCCACGGTGTCGGCCACTTCCTCAGTGTCCATGAGGGACCAGCAAGCATTTCCAAACGACAAATTGATGTGGCTTTGATGGAAGGTATGGTGCTCTCCAATGAGCCCGGTTATTACCGCGCCGATGCGTTTGGCATTCGTATTGAGAACTTAGAACTCGTAGTGGAAACTCCAACACAAGGTGATTTCCCTGTATTGAGCTTCGAGTCACTCACACGTTGCCCGATTGATAAGCGCAACATCAACATTGATATGTTGACCAAACCAGAGCTCGCTTGGCTTAATGATTACCACCAAAAAGTGTGGAATGACCTCAGCCCATTGGTCGATGGTGAGGTAAGAACGTGGTTAGAGCGCGCAACATCGCCCATCGCTCACCGCGACTAATCGTGCTTTGAACACTCGGTAGATCTGCATATCGCGTGAAGTTGAATGAAAAGGCTCTCAACATGAGAGCCTTTTTTAATTGTGGCGTGGTTGTTTCACGTGAAACATTATCCTGAATAGATTGCGTTCCAGTCTCGCCAAACCGGGTCATACCCTTTCGAGCGTAACGCCTGCTCGACTGATTCAGCACTTCGCTCATCGCTGATCTCAAACTGCTCCAACTCGACGTCTTGCATCGCATATCCGCCGGGTTGTGTTTTTGATGCGGCGGACATGGATGTCACACCCAGTGGCAACACATTGTCCCTAAACTGCGGCGACTCTCGTGTCGATAACGAAAGCTCAACCGTCGGATTCAACAACCGATAGGCACAGATTAACTGAACCAACTGCTTATCACTCATCACGGATTTAGGTTGAATCACCCCTTCCGATGCATTGCCCTCACAAGGACGAAGCCGTGGAAAAGAAATCGAGTAACGAGTTTGCCAGTAGGTACGCTCTAAGTAGTCAAGGTGTGCGGCGACATAAAAGCAATCCGTGCGCCAATCGTCCAAGCCGATGAGCGCGCCTATACCGATCTTATCGATCCCTGCTCTCGCCAAACGATCCGGCGTTTCCAAGCGATAGTCAAAATCTGTTTTGTTGCCCCTCAAATGGTGCTGAGCATAAGTGCGACGATGGTAGGTTTCCTGATAGACCATTACTGCATCGAGGCCCAAGGATTTCAGTTCACGGTACTGCCCTTCATCAAGCGGCTGTACTTCCATTGCCAAGTAGTTAAAGTGCGCTTTAACAAGTGGCAGTGCGCGGCGAAAGTAGTCCATCCCCACTTTGGTTTGGTGCTCACCGGTGACCAAAAGCACACTGTCGAATTTCATCGACTTAATAGCGTCTATCTCTGCCGTGATTTCTTGCTCTGTCAGCGTACGGCGTTTAATGCGGTTCTCCATTGAAAAACCACAGTAGGTACACGCGTTGGCGCACAAGTTGGAGAGATAAAGCGGGATATACAATCCAATCGTGTTGCCAAACCGTTTGCGCGTGAGCGCAAAGGATTGCTGCGCCATTTGCTCAAGGTAAGGCTCTGCCGCAGGTGAAATCATGGCTTTAAAATCTTCGAGATCACGCTTAGATTTCGCCAATGCGCGTTCCACATCCTGATGTGTTTTCGCGTAAATCGACAGCCTGATGTCATCCCAGTCCATGCGTTGATGAATCGATACAAAACTCATTCTGCGTCCCTCACTCTAGGAAGGCGGTTAATGGGCTAGAGGCAACAGCATGGGTGACCTGACCAGCCAAGCCGGATTCAAACGCTATCCGCCCGCTTTCCACCGCCATCTTAAACGCATGCGCCATAGCAACTGGATTGCTCGCTGCCGCGATCGCGGTATTCACCAACACCGCATCTGCGCCTATTTCCATCGCTTTTGCCGCATGAGACGGAGCACCAATCCCGGCATCGACGATGACGGGGACACCAGCTTGGTCGATGATGATCTCCAAAAAGTCTTGCGACGCCAGCCCTTTGTTCGAGCCTATGGGAGCACCTAGAGGCATCACTGCTGCGCAGCCCACCTCTTCTAAACGCTTACACAACACTGGGTCTGCGTGGCAATACGGCAAAACAATAAAGCCATCTTTGACCAACTGCTGTGCCGCTTTGAGGGTTTCAATTGGGTCAGGCATCAGGTATTTGGGATCAGGATGAATCTCGAGTTTAAGCCACTGTGTGCCCAAGGCTTCACGTGCTAAGTGTGCGGCGAAAATGGCGTCTTGTGCAGTTTTTGCTCCAGAGGTATTCGGTAATAGATTCACGCCAGCGGCAATCAACGGCGCTAAGATATCATCTTGCTTATCATGGATATCGACGCGCTTGAGCGCCATAGTCGCCAGTTGCGATCCCGACGCCTCAATAGCGCGCGCCATGGTAGTACTGTTCGAAAACTTACCCGTGCCGGTAAACAGACGCGAGTCAAACACTTTGCCCGCGATAGTAAGCGGTGTTATTGGCGCCATGATCAGCCTCCTGCAATGGCTTGAAATAGTGCGATGGCATCGCCTTGATGGACGATATGTCTGCCCCACTCGCTGCGCGGAACGACACAGTTATTGATGGCAAACACACACCCCACCTCCACGAGCGATAACTCAGCAATGAGCGCCGTTAATGTTGTCCCTGCTTGAGTCGTATGTGTTTCACCATTGACGGTGATAGTGATGGGTTCCATGTTCATTCCTTAACGATGTTTGACTGACACACATGACAAGTGGCATCCACTGAGATAGTTAACGTCTGCCAGCGCATCGTGAGTCCATCAAATAGGTGTAATGTCGATGGGCTAAGTTGTGGCTCATCAAGGACTAACCATTGAATCGCCGCCAGCGCTTGGTAATTACCTAACGTCCCTACCACCGGACCTACCACGCCAAGTTCACTGCATTTTTGACCAGAAGGAAGTGAATCGAACGGGTATAGGCAGTGGTAGCATGGACTATCTTGCTGATAGTCAAACAACGCGAACTGCCCTTGCCACCCAATGGCCGAGGCCGAGATCAAAGGTGTCCGGTTTTTGAAGCAGAGCCGATTGATTTGCTGGCGCGTTTCAAGGTTGTCTGTGCAATCAAGCACGATGTCGGCAAGCATGATCTCAAGCGCAAGCTGGGTATCATCGAGCCGCTGCTCAATCGCACGAAGGCGGATCAAAGGGTTGAGGTTCTCTAATTGACTCTTAGCCGCCAACGCTTTGCTCTGCCCTTGGTCATCGTTTCGATAGATGACTTGGCGCTGAAGATTGCTTAGCTCGACACTGTCATCATCCACCAACACCAATTTGCCCACACCAGCGGACGCTAAATAAAGGCTTGCCGCCGACCCGAGGCCACCACAACCAATCAGCAACACATGAGCATTCGCCAACTTAGCTTGTCCTTGTTCGCCCCATTGCGGCAACGACACTTGTCTTTGGTAACGTAAGAACGCCTCGTCAGACAGCATAGTCATCCCTGCTCTCCTACTTGCTTGTTTGCCTTCATCAACTCAGTAAAAGCCGCAATGACCGGTTTTGGGTCGTCGGCGAGCGTAATCGCGCGCACGACAGCCAGGCTTGAGACGCCGCACTGCCACACCATCGCAGCGTTACCTTGGTCGATACCGCCAATCGCAACCGTAGGAAAGCCCGTACCTTGCGAGCGAGGAATTGAATCAATCAACTGTTGATAAAGCTTCAAGCGCACCAAACCTTGCGGCTTTGAAGGCATAACTTTGGTCGTAGTTGGGAAGATATGCCCGAGTGCGATGTAGCTTGGCGCAATCTGCACAATACGCAGCAGTTCGTAATAGCCGTGTGTCGAGAGCCCTAAAGCGATACCTGCCTGTGACAATGCCTGCAAGTTCGACGCTTCAATATCTTCTTGGCCAAGGTGAACACCGAATGCACCGTGCTTTATCGCCAACTGCCAATGATCGTTGATAAACACGTGTGCTTGATATTGCTGACCCAATGCAATTGCACGAATTACCTGCGCTTCCAAATCGGCTTGCTGTGGATCTTTGATGCGCAGCTGTATAGTTTTAATGCCTAGAGGCAGCAATCGTTCAATCCAACGGACATCGTCGACCACCGGATAGAGACCCAACACCTCTTTCGCCATAGAGGGAAAAGAGATCGCGCGGCCTTCAGTTTTCCAACCGACACGAATGCCGAGAGTTTCGTCTTCCAGGACAGGCGTAGGAAATTGCTCAAAACAACATGGCCATTGAGATGTTTCACGTGAAACATGCCCCATCGCACGTGCGAGCGTCAGTGCATCTTCAACGGGAAAATCGAGCGCCCGCAAGGTGATAAACCATGCGAAGTGCTGTGTAGGATCAAGCGCCATTTGGTGGACATTAAGCGCACGCACTTCAGCATGAGCACGCGTGCTGTGTTGCCAAATATCGAGCACGCGCCCTTCGCACCTTGCGCCAATAACGATCGCATGCGGGGCATAGTCCGCCAGCGAGACATCACCCTCTGCAACTGAGTACACCAGTTGATGGATGTTTTGTTCGCTGTCGTCACTGAGAGAGGAAGACTCAGAGACTTGCGTATCCCGAGCAATCCAAACAGAAGAAGACGCACCGCGCAGTTCAACCGTCGACTCAGCCCCTTCAATCAACTGAATCTCTCGTGTGGCAAACCCTTGCTCGCCGGCTAATGCCAAGCATTGCGCGATATCATCGCGCAATGTGGGCTCTGAGTGAGGAATCACAATTTTCATCGTCGCGTTCCTACGACTCTGCACTTTCAGGCTGAGCGGCAGGATGATACAACTCAGAACCCGATTGACGGAACTCCTCTGACTTTTGGCGCATCCCTTCAAGTGGATCATCGAGCATTTTAACGGAGATGGCTTGGTCGGCTTCGACTTGTTGCGTGTCTTTAGCGTACTCGCGCACTTCCTGAGAAATTTTCATCGAACAGAATTTTGGTCCACACATTGAACAAAAGTGAGCCACTTTGCCCGACTCTTGCGGCAAAGTTTCATCGTGGAAAGCTCGCGCTGTATCAGGGTCAAGCGACAAATTGAACTGATCCTCCCAGCGGAACTCAAAGCGAGCTTTTGAGAGCGCATTGTCACGAACCTGAGCACCAGGGTGGCCTTTAGCCAAATCCGCCGCATGCGCCGCAAGTTTATAAGTAATCAAGCCCGTCTTAACGTCTTCTTTATTGGGTAGACCCAAGTGCTCTTTCGGCGTCACATAGCAGAGCATCGCACAGCCGTACCAGCCGATCATCGCAGCGCCAATGCCAGAGGTAATATGATCGTACCCAGGGGCAATATCGGTCGTCAGAGGACCCAAAGTGTAGAATGGCGCTTCGTGGCAGTGCTCTAGCTGCTCATCCATATTGGCTTTGATCATGTGCATAGGTACATGCCCAGGGCCTTCAATGATCACCTGCACGTCATACTCCCACGCGATCTTAGTCAGTTCACCCAACGTGCGTAGCTCAGCAAACTGCGCTTCATCATTGGCATCGGCCACCGAACCTGGACGCAAGCCATCACCGAGCGAAAGCGCGACATCGTACTTGGCACAAATTTCACAAATTTCGCGGAAGTGGGTGTAAAGGAAGCTTTCTTGATGGTGAGCGAGACACCACTTAGCGATGATCGAGCCGCCGCGAGAGACAATACCCGTGACACGTTTGGCCGTCATCGGCACATAATGCAACAGCAAACCGGCATGAATCGTGAAGTAATCGACGCCCTGCTCAGCTTGCTCAATCAAGGTGTCTCGCATCACTTCCCAATTGAGGTTTTCTGCAATGCCATTCACTTTTTCAAGCGCTTGGTACATAGGCACGGTACCAATCGGGACTGGGCTGTTACGTAGAATCCACTCTCGAGTCTCGTGAATATTGCGTCCGGTCGACAAATCCATCACCGTATCGCCACCCCAACGTGTTGCCCAAACCAATTTCTCAACTTCTTCCTCAATGGAAGAGGTCACGGAGGAGTTACCAATATTGGCGTTCACCTTGACCAAGAAGTTGCGACCAATGATCATTGGCTCCGCTTCCGGGTGGTTGATGTTGGATGGAATGATGGCACGGCCCGCGGCCACTTCTTGGCGGACAAACTCAGCACTGATGTCCTTTGGCAAGTGGGCCCCAAAGCTTTGACCTGGATGCTGTTGGTTCAACACCTCATCGCGATAACGAGCACGCCCCATGTTTTCACGCAGAGC
>NZ_JCBDGX010000112.1:0-4114 GCF_059834345.1 Vibrio sp. R11-SG3-ISO3-SZ | reverse complement strand
GGCACTAAGCACCGTGTCTGTTTTGTAGTCATACACGTACGTACCATTGCAACAAATAATGGGCGTAGAGAGGCCCAATTGCTGGTAGTACGGTTTCGCCGCAACGTGGTGTCGACCGGTGACGATCACCGTGTGGACTTTTTTCGAAAGCGCTTGGATAACCTCAACAAGCGGCGAGCTTATCTCGTGCTTGGAGTTTAGAACGGTTCCGTCCAAATCGAGTGCCAACAATGAATACATAGCGCCTCCTTACTTTTGCCCGTAATAGGCGTTTTTACCGTGCTTACGCAGGTAGTGCTTATCGAGCAGCTCTTTTTGAATCGCCACTTCCGGACTGATGGCACGTGTTGCCGTTGCCATTGCTGCGATTTCTTCCATCACGACCGCATTGTGCACCGCATCAGCCCCATTTTTTCCCCAAGTAAAGGGAGCATGGCCTGCGACGACGACACCTGGCATTTCGAGCGGGTCAATCTGTCGTTGCTGGAATGTTTCAATAATCACTGTGCCGGTATTGCGTTCATAATTGGACTCAATCTCGGCTTTGGTCAGTAGGCGAGTACATGGCACATCACCATAGAAATAGTCGGCATGGGTCGTGCCTAGTGCCGGTATGTCTCTCCCCGCTTGTGCCCAAATCGTCGCGTTGCGAGAGTGGGTATGGACGATCCCGCCGATATTAGGAAAGGCTTTGTAAAGCTCAATATGGGTCGCGGTATCGCTGGAGGGGTTGAGAGTGCCTTCAATGCGTTGACCTTCTAAATCGATCACCACAATATCGTCCACGCCCATTACGTCGTACTCAACGCCCGATGGTTTAATGGCAATGACGCCCAATGTGCGGTCTATTTCAGAGACGTTTCCCCAGGTAAACGTCACTAATCCATATTTGGGTAACAGAAGGTTCGCTTTGAGTACCCTTTCTTTCAGTTCCTGATACATAGTCATGGTTATCGCTGTCCATTGTTGGGGGAGGCCATCGCTCTTAATGTGAGCGATGGCGCACTGACGTTATTGAGCGGCGAGCTTGATCTTGTTGATCATAGTGTCGCCATTTTGTTTGATATAGGCACTCCACACGGGCTGAATAGCTTCTTGGAACGCTTTACCGTCGACATCGCGGTTCACTTCCATGCCATTGGCTTCAAGCTGAGCAATCATTTGATCTTCCTTGTCGATGCTGAGCTTACGTTGCATTGCGACCGCTTCTGCCGATACTTCTTCGATGATCTTCTGCTCTTCGGCATTCAAGCCGTTGAACTTGCGTAGATTCATCGTTAAAACAAGAGGTGAGTAAGCGTGCTGAGTCAAACTTAGGTACTTCTGAACCTCATCAAACTTAAAAGAGAGGGTGACGGAAATAGGGTGATCTTGTGAGTCCACGACACCGGTTTCGAGCGCGGTATACAGCTCAGAAACAGGCAGCTGTTGTGGGTTGGCGCCGAGTTCATTGAACATGTCGTTCAGGGCTTTTGAACCGTTGACACGCATCTGCAGACCTTTGACGTCACTTGGGACTCGGATCGGTTTATTGTTATTGGTCATATTGCGATAACCATTTTCTGGGTAACCCAACCCTTTCAGACCAAAATCTTCAAAGCGCTTCAACACTTCCTGACCAGGCTCGCCATCAAGCACTTTGTATGCGGTTTGACGATCAGGGAACATGAATGGCAGCGTGAAAGCGGCTGATTCTGGCATTAGACCGTTGTAGTTGTTCAAGCCCACCATGGCCAAGTCCACGATGCCTGCGCGCGAGCCATCGATCATTTGTTTGTCACTGCCCAACTGCCCTTGAGGGTAGATATTCACGATCAACTCACCTTTCGAGCGTGCCTCGACTTCTTTTTTGAAAAATAGAGACATCTCTTGTTGCAGATCTGACTCTGGCGCTGCGTGCGCGAGTTTGAGTGTGGTGGCAGCAAACGCGTTGGAGCTAAGTGCCAGAGTGGATGCGATTAGTGTTGTTTTAAGTAGGGTTTTCATTATTGTTTCTCCGTTAGGGATTAACCAATGACGAACGACATTGGTACAGTGATGATGCTTGGAAATATGACAAACAAAGCAAGCAGCGCCATGTAGGCAGCAATAAAGGGTAGGACTCCTTTAACGGCTGTCGACATAGGTACTCTCGCTACACCGCATACGACGTTCAGTACGGTGCCTACGGGAGGCGTAATCAGGCCGATCGAACAGTTAATCACGAACAAAAGCCCGAAATACGTGGGGTCTATCCCTGCCATTTTGATGACAGGCATAAAGAGTGGAACCAATATTAATATGGTTGGACTGAGGTCCATGACCATGCCCACGCACAGTACGAGCAGCATGATCACCGCCATCAACAATCTAGGACTGTCAACCAGTGGACCGAGCAATTCGACAAGTTGCTGAGGCAGTTGCGCGACCGTCACCAACCATGCTGCGACCATGGCACAGCCGACTAGGAACATGACCATGGCGGTCGAACGGCCAGCATTAAGTAAAATATGGTAGAACTTACTTAAGGTCAGCTCTTTGTAGATAAAGGTTGAAATAAAGATGGCGTACACGGCTGCGACAACGGCCGCTTCTGTCGGCGTGAAGATACCAAAGCGGATACCGACGATAATGATGATCGGTAGCAATAGCGCCCAAGTCCCGTCTTTCAACGCTGCGCGTTTTTCTTCTCGACTGGCTTTCGGACTGGTCTCTAGCTTTTCTTTGCGTACGGTCATGCGCCACATAAACATCAGCGTCATACCCATTAGGAGGCCAGGTACAATCCCACCTAAGAAAAGGTTTTTTATCGAAATACCCCCGGCCACCCCAACGAGGATCAGAGGGATCGATGGGGGGATGACTGGCGCAATAATACCGCCTGAAGCAAGGAGCCCCATTGACGGCGCCTCTGGGTACTTGGCGGCTTTCATCATCGGATAGAGGATACTGACGAGTGCTGCCGCATCGGCCACCGCAGAGCCAGACAAACCAGCCAGTAGGACCGATGTCATGATGGCGACGTAACCCAGCCCCCCTTGACGGTGACCGACGTACGTCGATGCCAAACGGACAATCCTTTGTGATAGACCACCCGAGGCCATCACCTCTCCCGCGATGAGAAAAAACGGGATAGCCAGTAGGGTAAAGCTATCAACACCATTGATCAGCGACTGAGCCAAGATGTCGGCACTAAAAAAGTCCATATTGACCATCAACGCCATCGAGGCCAACAGCAAGGCAAAGGCAACAGGAAGGCCGAGCAAGATGGAAATAATTAGGACAGATAAGAAAATTGCGAGAGTCATAGTGGGCTCTCCTCATTGGCATCATCGAGTTGCCAATCTGGTTTGAAAATACGGACGAAAGCGATGACAGCCATTAATCCTCCGGAGATGACACCGGCTAAGTAGAAAAGCGCCGATGGCAGACCTGTCAATTGAGAAATATCAGACCAGTTCGCCATCATTTGTCGATAAGCGCCGACATAAAGCATGCCTACAGCGATCAAGACGATGCACCAACACAGACGTCTTAATACAGGCACAGCTTTGGGCATTAAGCGTTCGGAAAACTCAGAAACGGCTAGGTGTTCACCTCGGCGCAGCACAACCGCAGCGCCAAGCATGACAATCCACACAAGCCCAAGGCGAGAGAGTTCAACAGAGGGACGAAGACCAGAAGAGAAACCGTAGCGCAATACCACGTTGGTAAACACGAGCGCAATCATGCACGCCATAATAATGGCCATGAGAACGTCTATCGATTTCCATATGCTCTTGAATACACTTTGCATAACGCTTTCCTCACCTTAAGCGAACTAAAGTGACGTGATTTGTTGCCAAATGCCGTCGTTGATCTCGATACCACCTGCAGCTTCATGCTTTTTGATGAAATTGCTGATCTCTGATCCTGCGATCATGACGTTGCCAGTTTCCGCGGGCTCAGAGGCCAGAACATAGTCGCGAATACGCTGCATTTCTTGCGCATATCGACCTTTGTCCATGGTTTTGCTTAGATCAATGGCGATAAGAAATTGTGATACACCGAACTCGCCCCCCATGTCCTCGGTCAGAGCGGGAACGGAATAACCACCAGAGATGGCCGTCAACATCATGTCCAGTACGATAGCCAT
>NZ_JCBDGX010000111.1:0-19724 GCF_059834345.1 Vibrio sp. R11-SG3-ISO3-SZ | reverse complement strand
TCACCTCACGTGCCGAGTACCGTTTGCTGCTGCGTGAAGACAACGCCGATCTGCGTTTGACAGAAAAAGCGCATGAATTGGGCTTGGTGAGTGAGGCGCGTTGGACGCGATTCAATCAAAAGATCGAGCAGATGGAAAAAGAGCGTCAGCGCCTACAAGATATCTGGATTAATCCGAAATCGGCGGGGATCGATGCGCTGAACGATCTACTGAAAACTCCGTTAGTGCGTGAAGCAAGCGGTGAAGATCTTCTTCGTCGCCCTGAAATCACCTATCAGCAGCTGACCTCGCTAGAGACCTTCCAGCCTGCGCTGGATGATCAACAAGCGGCAGAGCAAGTGGAAATTCAAGTCAAGTACGAAGGTTACATCAAGCGTCAGCAAGACGAGATTGAGAAATCATTGCGTCATGAACACACCAAGTTGCCGCTCGATTTGGATTACCGACAAGTGAAAGGTTTGTCGAACGAAGTGATTGCCAAGCTGTCAGAAGCCAAACCTGAGTCGATTGGTATTGCTTCTCGTATCTCAGGTATTACGCCAGCCGCAATCTCCATTTTGTTGGTGCATTTGAAAAAGCACGGTATGTTGAAAAAAGGTGAGGAAGCGGCATGAGCGCACTACGTGACAAACTCGATGCGCTGATCGCGACCACTGACCTGCAGGTCTCTGATGCGCAACGCGAGCAGTTGGTGGGTTATGTGGCAATGCTGGACAAGTGGAACAAAGCCTACAACCTGACCTCAGTGCGTGACCCGTTTGAGATGTTAGTTAAACACATCTTGGATAGCATTGTTGTGAGTACTCACTTAGTCGGTGAGCGCTTTATCGATGTCGGTACTGGTCCAGGATTGCCAGGGATCCCTTTGGCGATCATGCACCCAGAGAAAACCTTTTATTTGCTCGACAGTCTCGGCAAACGCATTCGCTTTATCAAACAAGTGCTGCATGAGCTGGGGATAAAAAACGTGACGCCGATTCAAAGTCGCGTCGAAGAGTTTCAACCAGAAGAGAAGTTTGACGCTGTTCTAAGTCGCGCATTCGCTTCTATGGTAGACATGGTCAGTTGGTGTCATCATCTTCCAAAAGCGGAGTCAGGCGTGTTTCTGGCGCTGAAAGGTCAATTGCCTCAGGATGAGATTGAACAATTGCCCGACTGGTGTTCTGTGAGCGAGATCAAAGCTTTGAATGTTCCAGAGTTGGAAGGCGAGCGTCATCTAGTAATCTTATCGCGCAAGGATTAATAGCGAGGTTCACTGTGGGAAAAATCGTAGCAATTGCTAACCAAAAAGGTGGCGTGGGTAAAACAACGACCTGTGTCAACTTAGCCGCATCTATGGCTGCGACTAAGCGAAAAGTGTTGGTCATTGACCTCGACCCGCAAGGAAACGCAACCATGGCAAGCGGTGTTGATAAGTACCAAGTCGACGCCACTGCCTACGAACTGCTGGTTGAAGACGTACCGTTCGAAGAGGTGGTCTGTCGTAAGACGTCTGGCAATTACGATTTGATCGCGGCTAACGGTGATGTCACCGCCGCAGAAATCAAATTAATGGAAGTGTTTGCCCGCGAAGTGCGTCTCAAGCACGCCTTATCCTCCGTTCGTGATAACTATGATTTCATCTTTATCGATTGTCCTCCGTCGCTAAACCTTCTTACAATCAATGCTATGGCTGCAGCTGATTCCGTCTTGGTTCCGATGCAGTGCGAGTATTTCGCGTTAGAAGGGTTAACGGCATTGATGGATACAATCAGCAAGCTCGCTGCTGTCGTCAACGAAAATCTAAGAATCGAGGGCTTGTTACGCACCATGTATGACCCGCGTAATCGCCTCTCGAATGAAGTGTCCGATCAACTCAAAAAGCACTTTGGCAACAAAGTGTACCGCACTGTTATTCCCCGAAATGTTCGCTTGGCCGAAGCGCCGAGTCATGGCAAACCTGCCATGTATTACGACAAGTATTCAGCGGGCGCAAAAGCGTACCTTGCCCTTGCTGGAGAAATGCTTCGCCGCGAAGAAGTACCCGCATAATCAACCGAAGGATTCCGTCTTATGTCTAAACGTGGTTTAGGTAAAGGGCTTGACGCTCTGCTATCGACCAGCTCACTGGCGCGTGAGAAACAGCAAAGTGCGCTCAATAGCCAAGCGTTGTCGTCCGATGGGCATTTGACTGAACTGAGTATCAATGCGTTACAACCGGGCGTGTATCAGCCCCGCAAAGAGATGGAGCCTGAAGCGCTCGAAGAGTTGGCCTCATCGATAGAGTCGCAAGGGATTATCCAGCCGATTGTTGTGCGTCAGGTTGAGGCGGACAAATACGAAATCATCGCTGGCGAACGTCGCTGGCGTGCGGCGCGTAAAGCCGGTCTCAAGCAAGTGCCTTGCGTGGTCAAAAATGTCGAAGACCGTGCGGCGGTTGCGATGGCATTGATTGAAAACATTCAGCGCGAAGACCTCAATGCAATTGAAGAAGCCCAAGCATTGGAGCGTCTTCAAGACGAATTTGAATTGACTCATCAGCAAGTGGCGGATGCGATTGGTAAATCACGAACCACCGTGAGTAACTTGCTAAGACTCAACCAGTTAGATGATGAAGTGAAAGCTTTGATGTCGGCCAAATTGATTGAGATGGGCCATGCTCGCGCGCTACTGGCGTTAGAAGCCACGCAGCAAGTGGCGCTCGCCAATCACGTTGCCAAGAAAAAACTGACGGTGCGTCAAACAGAAAACTTAGTAAAAAAGACGCTCCAGGGCGAAGTTGAATCAACCACGCCAAAACCAGAAATTGATAACACGACGGAGTTGTCGTTAAAGCATTTGTCTGAACAATTAAACACAAAAGTTGCCCTACAAATGTCAACAAAAGGCGATGGTAAAATTGTCATCAACTTTGCAGACAATGAGCAACTTCAATCGATGTTAAAACAACTACAAAACATCGATTCCGCTTCCTAGCTCACACTTCCTAGTAGGAATAAAGCTTATCACCGAAGCAATTATTGTGTTTTTGGGTAAGAACTATATAATTTTCGTGCTTTTTTTCACCATGCATTGACTGTGATCAATGCGGTGTTAGATACAGAAACAGGTGCTTTTGATGTTTAGTGCAAATCGAAGCAAGCAAGGAAGAGCTGCTTTTAGACTCGTCCACCTCCAGCTGATATTTGTGCTCCTCATCGGGAGCTTGGCTTATGTGATGATCAGCCCTGAAACGGCTCGCTTTGTTTTAAAAGGCGGCTTTATCGCGGTGATGGGTAATTACATTTATGCCCTGTTTACGTTTTTCCCTAAACCAGGGTCCGATGGGAAAGTTCTCCTTGGCTTCCTGATGGTGGGATGGGCGTTAAAGCTGGTGTTTACCATAGTGATGTTTGTGTTGGTGTTTTCTGTCAACGAGTTCCTCAAACCAGGGGCGTTCTTTACAGGTTACAAGCTCACACTGCTGATCTTCTGGTTATCACCAATTTTATTTTTTCATAAAAATGGGATTAACCATGGCTGATACTCCGCAGGAATATATTCAGCACCACCTAACCAACGCGAAGATTTGTGTGGTTGATGGTGGCGTAGCAACCAACTATGGTTGTGCCGACGCTGGGTTCTGGACCTTACATTGGGATTCATTGTTGTTCTCTGTTGGTCTAGGTGCACTATTTTTGTGGTTGTTTTATCGTGTCGGAAAAAATGCAACCACAGGCACGCCTGGTAAGCTGCAATGTTTTATCGAAATGGTCGTAGAGCAAGTCGATGCCATTGTAAAAGATGCTTTCCATGGTCGTGATAAATTAGTCGCACCACTAGCTCTCACCTTGTTTGTGTGGATTTTCCTCATGAACTTGATGGATCTAGTACCCGTTGACTTTATTCCTCATCTAATGGGGGCGGCTGGCTTTGAGTACTTTAAGATCGTACCAACGGTTGACTTAAACATCACGCTAGCACTTGCATTAGGTGTCCTAGTACTGACGGTGGTTTACTACATCAAGTACAAAGGATTTAAAGGATTTGTGAAAGAATTTACGCTTCACCCAATTAACAATAAAGCGTTAATTCCTTTCAACTTAGTTTTGGAAAGTGTCTCATTGCTGGCTAAGCCGGTGTCTCTTTCTTTACGTCTTTACGGCAACATGTACTCGGGCGAGTTGATCTTTATTCTGATCGCTGTGACCTACGGTGCTGGTGTTGTATTGGGTGGATTAGGTGTCGTCGCGCACGTCATTTGGGCAATCTTCCACATATTAGTAATTGTTTTACAAGCCTTCATTTTTACAATGCTGACTGTTGTTTACCTCAGCATGGCAAGTAACGATTCACATTAATTTTTACCTAACTTTTTTATCAAATCTGATTTGGAGATAATTATGGAAATTTATTTGGTTGTAGGTCTACTACTAGGCATGTGTGCTATCGCAACAGGTTTTGGTTTCGCGATCCTTGGTGGTAAGTTCCTTGAGTCAGTTGCTCGCCAGCCTGAAATGGCGCCTGTTCTACAAACCAACATGTTCATCATCGCGGGTCTATTGGATGCGGTTCCAATGATCGGTGTTGGTATCTCTATGTACATGCTATTCGCACTGTAATAGACCTCTCTTATTCATTCATGATACGTCGTTTCGATGTTTCGAAACTAAGAATAGGTAAAGGAGGGTCATTGTGAATATCAATGCTACTCTGCTGGGACAAGCAATAGCATTTCTAATTTTTGTGTGGTTCTGCATGAAGTTCGTGTGGCCACCATTAATTGCTGCTATTGAAGAACGCCAAAAGAAGATCTCTGAAGGTCTAGAGTCGGCTGCACGTGCGGACAAAGCGTTAGAGCTTGCCAAGCACAATGCGGCAGACCAGCTGAAAGACGCGAAGAAACAAGCATTAGAAATCATCGAGCAAGCGAATAAACGCAAAGCTCAGATTTTGGATGAAGCCCGCAACGAAGCTACTGTCGAGCGAGATCATATTCTTTCTCAAGGTAAAGCTGAGCTGGAAGCAGAAACATTGCGTGCGCGCAATGAGCTGAAGAAAGACGTGGCGAGCTTAGTGATTCTTGGCGCAGAGAAAGTGATCGAGCGTTCTATTGATCCAGCTGCACATCAAGACATCCTTGATAGTATTTCAGCAAAACTATAACAAGAGGGCATCAGTATGTCGGATTTGACAACTATTGCTCGACCATATGCTAAGGCTGCATACGGCTTTGCGAGTGATAATAGTGCCATTGAACAATGGTCACAGATGCTTGCATTTGCCAAAGAGATGTCTTCAGTAAAAGAGCTAAAGACCGCTGCTTTGAGTTTGCAGCCTGAGCAACTAGTGCAATTGTATGTTGATGTTGGCGGGGAATACTTTGATGAACCCTTTCAAAACTTTTTGAAAGTGGTGATCGAGAATCGTCGCACCTCAGCGTTAAGTGATATTTATCAGCAGTACAAGAAACTGGCAGACAAGGCTTCAAACACGAAAGAGGTGACGGTTACGACGTCTACTGAATTGTCTGAAGCGCAAAAGTCGCAGCTTATCGCCAGCCTTGAACAGCGTTTTGGTGGCACAGTGAAATTAAACTGTATCGTTGATGCGCACTTGATCGGCGGCGCGGTTATCCGTGATGGCGATACTGTGTTGGATAACTCACTCGTTAGCCGTTTAACTCGTCTTAAAGACGTTATTAAGTCTTAAATTAGGGGAATTGGAGCAATGCAACTTAATTCCACGGAAATTAGCGAACTGATTAGACAGCGCATTGAAAAATTCAATGTCGTGTCTGAAGTTCGTAATGAGGGTACGATCGTCTCTGTAAGTGACGGTATTCTCCGCATTCACGGTCTTGAAGATGTGATGCAAGGTGAAATGATCGAGCTTCCAGGTGATCGTTTTGCATTGGCATTAAACCTAGAGCGCGACTCTGTTGGTGCTGTAGTGATGGGCCCGTACGCAGACCTTAAAGAAGGGATGAAAGTGACGGGTACTGGACGCATCCTTGAAGTACCTGTAGGCCCTGAGCTGCTTGGCCGTGTGGTTAACACACTGGGTCAACCAATTGATGGCAAAGGTCCTATCGATGCGAAACTGAGCTCACCAGTTGAAGTGATTGCACCAGGTGTTATCGACCGTAAATCGGTTGATCAGCCTGTTCAAACCGGTTACAAGTCTGTTGACTCAATGATCCCAATCGGTCGTGGTCAGCGTGAGCTTATCATCGGTGACCGTCAGACTGGTAAAACGGCGATGGCGATCGATGCCATCATCAACCAGAAAGACTCGGGTATTTTCTCTATCTACGTAGCGATTGGTCAAAAAGCATCGACCATTGCTAACGTGGTTCGCAAACTAGAAGAGCACGGCGCACTGCAGAACACGATTGTTGTCGTAGCATCGGCTTCTGAATCTGCAGCGCTTCAATACCTAGCGCCATACGCAGGTTGTGCGATGGGTGAGTACTTCCGTGACCGCGGTGAAGATGCACTGATTGTTTACGATGACCTGTCTAAACAAGCGGTTGCTTACCGTCAGATCTCTCTACTCCTAAAACGTCCACCAGGCCGTGAGGCTTTCCCGGGTGACGTATTCTACCTCCACTCACGTCTACTAGAGCGCGCTGCGCGAGTAAACGAAGAGTACGTAGAGCGTTTCACCAACGGTGAAGTGAAAGGTAAGACAGGCTCTTTGACTGCGCTACCTATCATCGAAACTCAAGCGGGTGACGTATCGGCATTCGTACCGACCAACGTAATCTCGATTACCGACGGTCAGATCTTCCTACAAACTGAACTGTTCAACGCGGGTGTACGCCCAGCGGTTGACCCAGGTATCTCAGTATCTCGTGTAGGTGGTTCGGCTCAGACGAAAATCATCAAGAAACTGTCAGGTGGTATCCGTACTGCATTGGCGGCATACCGTGAATTGGCAGCCTTTGCTCAGTTCTCATCGGATCTTGATGCAGCGACCAAACGCCAGCTAAATCACGGTCAGAAAGTGACTGAATTGATGAAGCAGCAGCAGTACGCGCCAATGTCAGTGTTTGACCAAGCATTGTCTATTTTCGCGGCGGAACGTGGCTATCTCGATGATATCGAGCTCAACAAAGTCCTCGACTTTGAAGGTGCTCTACTATCGTATGCTCGTGCTCAGCATGCAGATTTTGCAGCTGAGATCGACAAGTCTGGCGCTTACAACGATGAAATCGAAGCTCAACTGAAAGCCTTGGTTGATGATTTCAAAGCAACCCAAACTTGGTAATTACAAGCAAGTTTTGTAATTAACGGAGAGTAACGATGGCCAATACAAAAGAAATTCGTAGCAAGATTGGTAGTGTCAAAAGCACTCAAAAAATCACGAAAGCGATGGAAATGGTAGCGGCTTCCAAAATGCGTCGTACGCAAGATGCAATGGAAGGCCCTCGTCCTTACGCTGAAATAATACGTAAAGTCATTGGTCATTTAGCGCACGGTACCTTGGAATACAAACATCCATTCCTTGTAGAACGTGGCGCTAAGCGCGTTGGGTATATTGTGGTATCGACCGATCGTGGTCTTTGTGGCGGCTTGAACATTAACTTGTTCAAGCAAGCCGTCAAGGAGATGAACGATTGGTCGAATCAAGGTGTAGAGATTGAGCTGGCAGTGATCGGTTCAAAAGCCACATCTTACTTCAATAGCATAGGTGCGAAGATTGTCGCTCAAACCTCAGGTTTGGGAGACACGCCATCATTAGATGATCTGATCGGTTCTATCAAAGTCATGCTTAAGAAGTATGAAGAGGGTGAAATCGATCGCTTGTACCTAGTGTTCAATGAGTTTGTGAACTCAATGACACAGCAACCCAAAATTGATCAATTAATACCTTTGCCTAAGTCCATGAGTGACGATGAGTCGTTCAAGCATGCGTGGAGCTATATGTTTGAGTCAGACCAAAAGGTTCTGCTCAATACCTTGATGTCTCGTTATATCGAGTCTCAGGTGTACCAGGCTGTGGTTGAAAACTTAGCGTGCGAAATGGCTGCTCGTATGATTGCTATGAAAGCAGCATCTGACAATGCTGGAAACTTGATCGATGAACTAGAGCTTGTGTACAACAAAGCCCGTCAAGCGGCGATTACACAAGAGCTATCCGAGATCGTTTCTGGTGCGGCAGCAGTGTAATTTAGGCAGATTAAATTTAGAGGATTAACGATGGCTACAGGTAAGATCGTACAGATCATCGGTGCGGTAGTCGACGTAGAGTTCCCACAGAGCGATGTACCAAGTGTATATGACGCTCTAAACGTTACGGACTCAAAAGAGCGTCTTGTTCTTGAAGTTCAGCAACAGCTAGGCGGTGGCGTAGTTCGTTGTATCGTAATGGGTAGCTCTGATGGTTTACGTCGCGGAGTGGAAGTGGTTAACACAGGCGCTCCAATTTCAGTACCAGTAGGTACTAAGACCCTAGGTCGTATCATGAACGTTCTAGGTGACGCGATTGACGAGCGTGGCGAAATCGGTGCAGAAGAGGTTTACTCTATCCACCGTCAAGCGCCAAGCTACGAAGAGCAATCAAACGAGACAGCGCTTCTAGAAACCGGCGTAAAAGTAATCGACCTAGTTTGTCCATTCGCTAAGGGTGGTAAAATCGGTCTATTCGGTGGTGCAGGTGTAGGTAAGACCGTTAACATGATGGAACTTATCAACAACATCGCACTACAACACTCTGGTCTTTCTGTATTCGCGGGTGTAGGTGAGCGTACTCGTGAGGGTAACGACTTCTACTACGAAATGCAGGAAGCGGGCGTAGTAAACATCGAAAAACCTGAAGAATCAAAGGTTGCGATGGTTTACGGTCAGATGAACGAGCCACCAGGCAACCGTCTACGTGTTGCACTGACAGGTCTAACGATGGCTGAGCGTTTCCGTGACGAAGGACGTGACGTTCTACTGTTCGTTGATAACATCTACCGTTACACGCTGGCGGGTACGGAAGTATCTGCACTGCTAGGTCGTATGCCTTCTGCAGTAGGTTACCAGCCAACTCTTGCAGAAGAGATGGGTGTACTTCAGGAGCGTATCACGTCAACAAAAGCGGGTTCTATCACGTCTGTACAGGCGGTATACGTACCAGCGGATGACTTGACTGACCCGTCTCCAGCCACCACGTTCGCGCACTTGGATGCAACGGTTGTACTTAACCGTAACATCGCAGCTATGGGTCTATACCCAGCGATCGACCCACTTGACTCAACGTCTCGTCAGCTTGACCCATTGGTCGTTGGTCAAGAGCACTACGACATCGCTCGTGGCGTTCAGCAGACACTTCAGCGCTACAAAGAGCTGAAAGACATCATCGCTATCCTAGGTATGGACGAGCTATCTGAAGAAGATAAGCAAGTCGTATCTCGTGCACGTAAGATTGAGCGTTTCTTGACTCAGCCTTACCACGTAGCGGAAGTCTTTACGGGTGACCCGGGTGTATACGTACCTCTTACAGAGACACTTCGTGGCTTTAAAGGTCTTCTTTCTGGTGAGTATGATGATATTCCTGAGCAGGCATTTATGTACTGCGGAAGCATCGACGACGCTCTAGAAAACGCGAAGAAGATGTAAGCGAAGACTTTAAGGAGGCGTTATGACTGCATCAGTGACCTTTAACCTAGACGTTGTGAGTGCCGAAGAGCGTATTTTCTCTGGCTATGCTCGCAGCATTCAAGTTTCAGGTGAAGAGGGTGATCTCGGTGTTTTAGCGGGTCATACTCCGTTGTTGACGCTGATTCGTCCTGGTATGGTTCGCATCGTAACAAAGAAAGGTGAGGAAGAAATTATTTACCTTTCGGGCGGTATTCTTGAAGTACAGGCTCACGATGTCACCATCTTGGCGGATACCGCTGTTCGAGGTGAAGACCTAGACAAAGCAAAAGCGGAAGAAGCAAAACAGCGTGCAGAAGAGCTGATCAACCTACCTCACGGTGACGTTGATTACGCGAAAGCTGCGGCTGAGCTGGCGAAAGCGGTCGCTCAATTGAAAGTCATTGAGCTCGTGAGACGCAGCAGCCGTCGCTAGTATGATTGTGCGTTGAATCGCTAGATAAAGCCTCGAGTTCGCTCGGGGCTTTTGTTTATTTACCGCAACCTATTTTCTCCGAGTGAAACAGTTTCGCCAACCGAGCAGAGCGCCGTGAGTTAGCCAACTTAGGTGGCGAGAAGGCTGGTGGCTGCTTAATTTTTAACGGAAAATTTTCCGATTTCATTAACTAATCGTTGATTAGTGTCTAGAATACCCCTCAAGTTTTTATGACAACGTCTATAGGTAATTTCATGAAGTTTAGCGCGGTGATTCTCGCGGCGGGCAAAGGGACTCGCATGTACTCTAACAAGCCAAAGGTACTGCATACCCTAGCGGGTAAACCCATGGTGAAGCACGTGATTGATACTTGCTCTGGGCTCGGCGCGCAAAACATCCATCTCGTCTATGGACACGGTGGCGATCAAATGCAAGCTGAACTGAGCCAAGAGTCGGTTAACTGGGTATTGCAAGCGGATCAATTAGGGACAGGTCATGCGGTGGATCAAGCGTCGGATCAGTTTCAAGATGATGAAAAGATCCTGGTGTTGTACGGCGACGTGCCTTTGATCTCGGAAGAGACCATTGAGAGTCTGCTTGATGCGCAGCCTACCGGCGGTATCGCGCTCTTGACTGTCGTCTTAGACAACCCAACAGGCTATGGCCGTATCGTCCGTAAGAATGGCCCTGTTGTGGCGATCGTTGAACAAAAAGATGCCACCGAAGAGCAGCGTCAAATCAAAGAGATCAACACAGGTGTGATGGTTGCGACAGGCGGCGATCTTAAGCGCTGGCTATCTGGCCTCAACAACCAAAACGCGCAAGGTGAATATTACCTCACCGATGTCATTGCGGCCGCGCACGACGAAGGACGCGCTGTCGAGGCCGTTCACCCAGTCAATCCTATCGAAGTGGAAGGGGTGAACGATCGCAATCAGTTGGCGCGCTTAGAACGTGCCTTCCAATCCATGCAAGCTCGCAAGCTGCTTGAACAAGGCGTGATGCTGCGTGACCCAGCACGTTTTGATTTGCGTGGTGAGCTGCAATGCGGTATGGACTGTGAGATTGACGTCAATGTTGTGATTGAAGGTAGCGTCTCTCTTGGCGATAACGTAGTGATTGGCGCTGGGTGTGTGCTCAAAGATTGCGAAATCGACGACAACACCATTGTGCGCCCATACAGCGTGATTGAAGGTGCTACGGTCGGTGAAGAGTGTACCGTTGGGCCATTTACCCGTCTTCGCCCTGGCGCAGAGCTGAAGAAAGATGCCCACGTTGGTAACTTTGTTGAAGTGAAAAACGCGCGTCTTGGTCAGGGTTCAAAAGCCAACCATCTCACTTATCTTGGCGATGCTGAGATTGGTGAGCGCACCAACATTGGCGCGGGTACGATTACGTGTAACTACGATGGCGCAAACAAGTTCAAAACCATCATCGGCAACGACGTGTTTGTTGGCTCAGACAGCCAGCTGGTGGCACCAGTGACGATTGCTGATGGCGCGACCATAGGCGCAGGCACGACGCTGACGAAAGACGTTGCACAAGGTGAGTTAGTCATCACTCGCGCTAAAGAGCGCAAGATTACAGGCTGGCAGCGTCCGGTGAAGAAAAAATAATCGTCTATGCTCAGTTTCAAAGCCGCTTCATTGAAGCGGCTTTTTTCTATCTATAAGCTTGGAATCGCAATGCGCTTTTCTAGCCAGCGCACGGCTTGAGAGACCAATAAGATAAGCAATAGATATTCGAGCACCAAGAAGGTGTATATCTCCAAAGGTAAGTATTCGGTGACCACCAGCTCGTTCGCTCTGCGGGTCAGATCGCTCAGACCAATGACACTGACCAACGAACTCATTTTGAGGATATAGACAAATTGGTTTCCCAGTGGCGGCAAAATCTGACGGAAGGCTTGTGGCAACATCACAAAGCGCATGGTCTGCCAGTAACTGAGTCCTAACGATTCAGAGGCTTCGCGTTGACCTCGGCTAATGGCTTGAATACCACCGCGAAAGACTTCCGCCATAAAGGCGCTTTCGGCGATCGTTAGGGCTATCACGCCTGCCCAGAAATGGTTTAAGGAAAGATCGAGTAAGGTAGGCATCCCATAATAGACCCACAGCAGCAAAACGAGCACCGGGACTGAGCGTACGCTTTCGACATAGAGGCGATTAAACCAACGTAACACTCTCAGGTTAGATAAGGCAGGCATCGCGACCATCAAGCCAAGGCTCATCGCGAGCACCATACTGAGCAAGGAGATCTGCACCGTCTCACCAAATCCACCCATCAAAAACAGCACATTTGCTCGGCCTTGCTCGGTGGTAGGATCGAGTACATACCATCCCCATTGATAGTCACTGCAGCCAGTCAGCAGCAGCGTAGTGATCAACACCCATACTTTAGTGGTCACATTACACCTTGTTTAGACTAGAAAATCCGTTTCTTACTGCTATGTTAACAATGAAAGTGGAATTCGTGTAATGACTAAGGACGATAAAATGAAACCGATCATCTTTGCACTGCTCATCAGCTTGTTGTCGCTCCCGCAAGCGATGGCTAAAGGCAGTCGCCTCCATCAGATTTTAGATTCAGGCGTTCTGCGTGTTGGTACGACCGGCGACTGGAATCCAATGACGATGAAAGACCCGGCGACCAATAGTTATCGAGGGTTTGATATCGATGTGACCACCGAATTAGCCAAAGACCTAGGGGTCAGTGTCGAGTTTGTCGCCACTGACTGGAAAACCTTGGTCAATGGCGTGACTGCCAACAAATATGACATTACAGGCAGTGCGTCGCTCAATATGTCTCGCGCTAAGGTAGCGGGGTACAGTCAGCCCTATTTTTATCTCGCTTTTGTCCCGGTTGTGCAGAAGAAGGATCTGGAGCGTTTCTCTGACTGGTCTGATTTTGACTCGCCTGACGTCAAAGTGGCTGCCACACTGGGTACCGTACAAGAAAAGATGGTGAAAGCGTTTTTCCCTTCTGCGCAGCACATTGTCATCGAAGCACCCGCTCGTGATTTTCAAGAGCTATTGGCGCGCCGCGCGGACGTCTCGGTGACCTCCAACGTGGAAGCTGCGACCTTGGTCGAGAAGTTTCAACAGCTGGCGATTGTGCCTGTCAAAGAGGCAAGAAAGCCCACCCCGATCGCGATGCTGTTACCCCAAGATGACCAAGTATGGATCAATTACATTAATCACTGGGTTGAGTTGAAGAAAACCCAAGGATTTTTCAAACAGACCGCCGAAAAGTGGGGGCTGAAAACACTTTAGTGTAATAGGTATAGATAGTAAAAGAGCCGCAAAGCGGCTCTTTTGACATTATTTGACACGCCTTATGGGCGTTCAAACACCGTCGCGATGCCTTGACCTAGACCGATACACATGGTCGCTAATCCGTATTTGGCGTCTTGCGCTTCCATAAGATTGATCAAGGTAGTTGAGATGCGTGAACCTGAGCAGCCTAACGGGTGACCGAGAGCGATAGCGCCGCCATTCAGGTTGACCTTTTCATCCATCACGTCCAGTAAGCCGAGATCTTTCGCAACAGGCAGAGCCTGGGCGGCGAAAGCCTCATTGAGCTCAACCACATCCATATCATCAATAGAGAGGCCAGCGCGCTTGAGGGCTTTTTGTGTTGCAGGTACAGGTCCGTATCCCATGATGGAAGGATCGCAACCGGCAATCGCCATACCTTTGATGCGAGCGCGAATGGTGAGACCAAGCTCTTTGGCTTTCTCCTCACTCATGATCAACATGGCTGAGGCGCCATCAGACAGGGCGGAAGAGGTGCCTGCAGTGACGGTACCGTTGGCAGGGTCAAACACGGGGCGCAACTGAGACAGACCTTCGACCGAGGTTTCTGGACGAATTACTTCATCAAAGTCGAGGGTAAACAGTGTGCCGTCTGCGGCGTGACCTTCGGTTGGAAGAATCTCGTTCTTAAAACGGCCTTCGACCGTGGCTGCGTGAGCTCTTGCGTGCGAACGTGCCGCGAACGCATCTTGCTGCTCACGACTGATCTGGTGCAGTTTGCCGAGCATCTCCGCGGTGAGACCCATCATACCCGCCGCTTTCGCTACGTGTTTTGACATGCCTGGGTGAAAGTCGACGCCATGATTCATTGGAACGTGCCCCATGTGCTCGACACCACCAATCAGACAGATCTCTGCATCGCCTGTCATGATGGCGCGCGTGCCATCGTGCAGCGCTTGCATTGAGGAGCCGCACAGACGGTTAACCGTCACGGCACCAATCTCAATCGGCAGCCCTGCGAGGAGCGCGGCGTTACGGGCAATATTGAAGCCTTGCTCAAGGGTTTGTTGCACACAGCCCCAGTAAATGTCTTCAATCTCGCTTGGGTTCACCTGCGGGTTACGGGCCAAGATGCCTTTCATTAAATGTGCCGATAAATCTTCTGCACGCGTATGGCGGAATGCGCCGCCTTTTGAACGTCCCATCGGAGTACGTAGACAATCGACAACGACAACGTTTCTAGTGTGGGTAGTCATGCTGAAATCTCCTTAGATAGAACTTTGCTGCTGTTGGCCATAGAAGGTCTCGCCTTTTTCAGCCATGGTTTTGAGCAGTTTTGGCACCTGGTACATCGCACCCAGATCCGAGTATTGCTGCGCCATTGCGACAAACTCAGCAATGCCCACACTATCGAGATAACGGAACACCCCACCACGGAATGGAGGGAAGCCAAGACCATAAACCAGCGCCATGTCCGCTTCTTGAGGAGAGGCGATGATGCCCTCTTCAAGACACAGCACCACTTCGTTGATCATTGGAATCATCATGCGTTGAATAATGGTTTGGTCATCAAACGCTTGCGACGATTGCGTCACTTCAGCGAGCAGCGGTAACACATCATCACTGAAGGTTTTCTTCGGTTTGCCTTTTCGATCGATGCTGTAGCTGTAGAAGCCACTGCCGTTTTTCTGGCCGTACTTGTTTGCATCAAACAGCGCATCAATCGCATCGCGATCCGATTTACCCATACGCTCTGGGAAGCCTTGCGCCATGACGGCTTGAGCATGATGCGCCGTATCAATACCGACCACATCGAGCAAGTAAGCAGGGCCCATCGGCCAACCAAATTGACGCTCCATGACTTTATCGACTTGGGTGAAATCGGCCCCATCACGCAGTAGCAAGCTAAAGCCGCCAAAGTAAGGGAAGAGCACACGGTTGACGAAAAATCCCGGGCAGTCATTGACCACAATCGGGGATTTGCCCATCTTAGCCGCATAGGCGACCACGCGGTTGATGGTGTCGTCTGAGGTGTGTTCACCACGGATGATCTCGACCAATGGCATGCGGTGTACTGGGTTAAAGAAGTGCATACCACAGAATTTGTCTGGGCGAGACAGCGACTTCGCCAGCAAGTTGATTGGGATAGTCGATGTGTTCGAGGTGATCACCGTCTCTTCGCTCACCTGCTGCTCAACTTCACTCAGCACGGCGGCTTTGACTTTCGGGTTTTCAACCACAGCTTCGACGACAACATCAGCTTGCTCAATGCCCGCGTAGTGCAAGCTTGGTGTGATGGAAGCAAGGATGCCTGCCATTTTGAAGCCATCAATACGGCCACGTTCAAGCTGCTTGTTGAGTAGCTTAGAGGCTTCGGTCATGCCCAGATCCAGTGATGGCTGAGCAATGTCTTTCATTAGCACCGGTACCCCTTTGAGGGCGGATTGGTAGGCAATACCGCCGCCCATGATGCCTGCGCCAAGTACCGCAGCTCGCGCCGTGGCTTTGTCGGCCGATTTTTCTGCTTTCTTGGCAATCCCTTTGATGTATTGATCGTTCAAGAACAGGCCAACTAACGCCTTCGCTTCCTCGGATTTTGCCAACGTAATAAAGTGTTTACGTTCAATGGCCAGCGCTTCATCGCGCGCAAAACCTGCGCCTTGTTCGATGGTCTTGACCGCCGTCATCGGCGCTGGGTAGTGTGGGCCTGCTTTCTGGGCGACTAACCCTTTGGCCATGGTAAAGCTCATCATAGATTCGAGCTTGCTGAGCGTCAGCGCGGAGGTTTTTTGTTTGCGGCGAGCTTGCCAGTCGATTTTCTCATTGACGGCTAGGGTGAGCGTGCTCAGCGCAGAGTCGTAAAGTCTCTCAGAGTCGACGACGGCGTCCAACAATCCGATCGCCAGTGCTTCGTCTGCACGGCAGGCTTTGCCTTGAGTGATCACTTCCATCGCGCTGTCTGCGCCGATCACGCGCGGTAGGCGAACACAGCCACCAAAGCCTGGCATGATGCCCAGTTTGGTCTCAGGTAGGCCGATGCTGGTGGTTTTATCGCCAATGCGCATGTCGGTAGCGAGTACACACTCACAACCGCCACCTAAGGTGTGGCCTTTGACTACAGAGACGGTCGGCACTGGGAGATCTTCAAGCTTATTGAAGATGCTGTTGGCGAATTGGAGCCACGTATCGAGCTGGGCTTCTGGTTTGGCAAACAAACCTAAGAATTCGGTGATGTCGGCGCCAACAATGAACGCGTCTTTGTCTGAAGTCAGCAGCAGACCTTTAAGACCGGAATGTTGAGCGAGGGCATCGAGCGCCTTATCGAGAGACTCGAGTGTGGCGAGATCGAGTTTGTTAACGGATTGTGGAGAGCAGAAACAGAGTTCAGCTAACCCGTCTTTTAATTCCTTTACCTGTAGGGTGTCGGCTTGGTAAATCATTGTCTATCTCCATGACATACAATCGTGGATTGCGTGTTGATCTCGCGAACCGGTCGTTATGGACCACGCAAGATTAACTAGGAAAGTTGTTATATTTATTGCTCTGGTTAGACCAGAGAACTTAGTGTGGATCGCTCATTGGACAAATTCAATACATTTTTCAAACAAGTGTTTAACATTGTGCGCTTGAACAAATCTTAGACGACGCGCAAACCGCTCTCATGTTAGACTCACGCCAGTTTGCCAAGACTTGCTATGCCCATGAATGATCACCCTTATTTAATTCCCTTGCAGCCTGCGGTGTTTGAAGAAGAGATAAAGAAGAGCGTCTTTATCACCCAGCTCGCCCATACACCGAGTATCGACAGTGCCAAGGCGTTTATCGAACAAGTGAGACGGGCGCACCCCAGTGCTCGGCACCATTGTTGGGGTTTTGTCGCAGGGCGACCGGAAAATTCCATGCTGTGGGGATTCAGTGATGATGGTGAGCCGTCGGGGACGGCGGGCAAACCCATTTTGGCTCAATTATCCGGATCGGGAGTTGGTGAAGTGACGGCAGTCGTCACCCGTTATTCAGGTGGTATCAAGCTGGGGACGGGAGGCTTGGTCAAAGCCTATGGTGGCGGTGTGGGGCAAGCGCTTAAGTTGCTTCAAACAATTGAGAAAAAAATCACCACAAACTTGCGACTGGAGTTAGACTATGGCTTCCTGCCTATTGCGCAGGCGATGCTACCGCAATTCAATGCCGTGGAAGTATCGGCCGAGTACAGCGATCATGTCGTGCTGGTGGTAGAGATAGAGCGGAGGGATGCCGCTGTGTTTACCCAGGCGGTCATCAATAAAAGTGGCGCCAAAGCTAACATCACCTCTTTCGATGGAAAACAATGATAATTAGGAAGTCTGAAGCCAAGCTTCAATAGTCGTCTCTGTATGCAATTTCGTTCAATTATTCGCATCGTCGGCCTACTGCTGGCCTTATTTAGCGTCACCATGCTGGCGCCTGCTTTAGTCGCACTTATCTATCGAGATGGTGCGGGCGTGCCCTTTGTCACCACCTTTTTTGTTTTGCTTGCCTGTGGCGCAGTGTGTTGGTTTCCGAATCGTCGTCATAAACATGAACTGAAAGCCCGTGATGGTTTTCTGATTGTGGTGCTGTTTTGGACGGTACTGGGCAGTGCAGGGGCGCTGCCTTTTTTAGCGGCGGATTACCCCAATGTGTCGGTGACCGATGCGTTTTTTGAATCATTCTCTGCGCTGACCACGACAGGGGCCACCGTCATTGTTGGGCTGGATGAGTTGCCAAAAGCGATCCTTTTTTATCGTCAGATACTGCAATGGTTTGGTGGCATGGGGATCATCGTGCTCGCGGTGGCGATATTACCCGTGCTGGGTATCGGTGGTATGCAGCTTTATCGCGCTGAGATCCCAGGTCCAGTTAAAGATACCAAGATGACGCCGAGGATTGCAGAAACTGCGAAAGCGCTTTGGTATATCTACCTCAGTTTGACGATCGCGTGTGCACTTGCGTTCTGGTTGGCCGGCATGACGCCATTCGATGCGATCAGCCACAGCTTTTCGACTATCGCGATCGGGGGCTTCTCTACTCATGACGCCAGTATGGGGTATTTCGATAGCTACGCCATCAATATGATCACTGTAGTGTTCTTATTGATTTCTGCCTGTAACTACTCACTTCACTTTGCCGCCTTCGCTTCTGGCGGTGTACACCCTAAATATTATTGGAAAGATCCCGAGTTTCGCGCATTCCTCTTTATTCAAGCGCTGCTCTTTATCATCTGTTTCCTGGTGTTATTGAATCATCATTCTTACGACTCAAAATACGATGCGTTTGACCAAGCGCTGTTCCAGACAGTTTCGATTTCGACAACAGCAGGCTTTACCACCACGGGATTCTCAGAGTGGCCGCTGTTTCTTCCCGTCCTATTGCTGTTCTCCTCTTTTATTGGTGGTTGCGCCGGTTCGACCGGTGGTGGGATGAAGGTGATCCGTATCCTGCTATTAACACTACAAGGCGTGCGAGAGCTCAAACGTCTGGTTCACCCAAGAGCGGTGTACACCATTAAAGTCGGCGGAAGTGCTCTATCACAACGAGTGGTCGATGCCGTGTGGGG
Organism: Vibrio sp. R11-SG3-ISO3-SZ; assembly: GCF_059834345.1. Classification (NCBI taxonomy): domain Bacteria; kingdom Pseudomonadati; phylum Pseudomonadota; class Gammaproteobacteria; order Vibrionales; family Vibrionaceae; genus Vibrio; species Vibrio sp. R11-SG3-ISO3-SZ. The sequence goes on along the minus strand of NZ_JCBDGX010000111.1, from coordinate 878 downwards.
ATTTTTCTCTGCCTACGCATTGGTCTTTGTGGTCTGCATGCTGGGTCTTATTGCGACTGGCATGGATGAGTTAAGTGCCTTCTCCGCAGTGGCCGCCACGCTGAACAATTTAGGCCCAGGTCTTGGCGAAGTGGCGCTCCACTTCGGCGATGTAAATGATAAAGCTAAATGGGTGTTGATCGTCTCTATGCTGTTTGGGCGTCTCGAAGTGTTCACTCTACTGATTCTGCTGACCCCTACCTTTTGGAAAAGTTAAAGGAAGCCTATGTCAAAAGCGCTGTTTCTCTATTCTTCCCGTGAAGGACAGACAAAAAAAATTCTCCACACCCTGCAACAACAATTGGACATGGAGTGCGACATCATCGATCTCCACCTTGTTGATCAGGTCGACTTTGCCCCCTACGAGCGCGTGCTGGTCGGCGCCTCTATTCGTTATGGCCACTTAAATAAGCAACTGTATCGTTTTATTGAGCGAAACCTCGATCAACTGCAGCAGCACAAAGCAGCATTTATTTGTGTCAATCTGACCGCGAGAAAAGAAGCGCAAGGAAAGGACACCCCAGAAGGGAGTGCGTACATCAAAACCTTCCTCAGCAAATCCGCTTGGCAACCCAGTCTGATTGGTGTTTTTGCCGGGGCGCTGCGTTACCCACGTTATAATTGGTTCGATAAAACTATGATTAAGTTCATTATGTCGATGACAGGCGGTGAAACCGATACAACCAAAGAGGTGGAGTACACCAACTGGGAAAAAGTGCGCTTATTTGGTGAAAAGTTTAAAAATATGTAAAGAAAACGCTCGCTTATAACGCTTTGAGGTGATGTTTTAATCGAATAGCAAAGAAATGCCATTTTTTTTGAAAAAGGGGTTGCCAAGT
>NZ_JCBDGX010000110.1:0-16992 GCF_059834345.1 Vibrio sp. R11-SG3-ISO3-SZ | reverse complement strand
GACAAAGCTCGACAAAATGATCAATAAAAATAGGGTCGGCATTCCAGACCAAATTTCGATAAAACGCTGCCCCAACAGATCCAGCCAACCACCGTAGTAGCCTTGCGTCGCGCCGACGGCAACACCAATCACGCTGGAAATGATGGTCAACACAAAACCAAACAGCACAGAGATTCGAAAACCGTAAATAATTCGGGCCAGTACGTCTCGACCTTTGTCATCCGTGCCGAGCCAATTGACGCTATCGGGCGCCGATGGCACGCTACCGGAAATATCAAAATTGATCGTATCGTAACTGAAACGGATCAGAGGCCAAATCAGATAGCCCTTCTCTTCAATAAGCTCGATCACATACGGATCGGTGTAATCGGCTTCGGTCTCAAACTCACCGCCAAACTCCGTTTCTGCGTATTGTTGAACGATAGGAAAATACCACTGCTGATCGTACTCCACCAGCAATGGCTTATCGTTGGCAATCAGCTCGGCAAACAAACTCACGGTAAATAAAACCAAGAAGATCCACAACGACCAAAATCCACGCTTATTAGCCTTAAAGCGTTGCCAGCGAGCTTCGTTGAGCGGGTTACGTCTTTTCTTCGCTTGCATTAGCGCGCCTCAAAATCAATTCTTGGGTCAACCCAGGTATAGGTCAGATCGGAAATAATACTCAGCAGCAGTCCGAGCAACGTCATAATGTAGAGCGAGCTAAACACCACCGGATAATCCCGCTGTATGGTCGATTCGAAACCGAGTAGACCAATGCCCTCAAGAGAGAACATCACTTCAATCAGCATCGAGCCGGTAAAAAAGATGCTGATGAATGCTGCAGGAAAACCCGCGATAATGATGAGCATGGCGTTGCGAAACACGTGCTTGTACAAGATAGAGCGGTTGTCCAATCCTTTTGCCCGCGCCGTCACCACATACTGCTTGTTGATCTCATCCAGAAACGAGTTCTTGGTCAGCATACTGAGCGTCGCAAAGCCGCCAATCACCATCGCACAAATCGGCAGCGCCAAATGCCAAAAATAGTCGAGGATTTGTTCATACCAACTCAGCTGCTCAAAGTTGGCCGACACCAAGCCACGCAAGGGAAACCAGCTGAAGTAGTTGCCACTGGCAAACAAAATAATAAGGATGATGGCGAACAAGAAACCGGGAATGGCGTAACCGATGATCACCAGTGCACTGGACCAAATATCAAAGCGACTACCATGATGAATCGCTTTTAGAATCCCCAACGGAATCGAGATCAAATAAATGATCAACGTACTCCAAAGCCCGAGGGAGATGGAGACGGGCAACCGCTCGACAATCAAATCAATGACGTTCCCGCCTTTAAACAGACTTTCACCAAAATTAAAGGTCGCGTAGTTTTTGAGCATCTCAACATAGCGCTCAAGCAGCGGCTTATCAAAACCAAACTGGACTTTAATCGCCTCCACCACTTCTGGATCCAAGCCGCGAGAGCCTTTATAACCACTCACGGCATTGTCATTGGAGACACTCAGGTCGACTTCGCTCCCACCGCCAGAAAAACGCTCCATAATACCGGAACCGAGCCCTTCCATCTGGGCTAACGCTTGCTCGACAGGGCCGCCTGGCGCTATTTGAATAATAAAGAAATTGATGGTGATGATCGCCCACAAGGTGGGGATCACCAACAAAAGTCGTCGAAATATATACGCTGCCATGTTTCCCTCGAATTGGCCTTGCTCAATATCGCCCTACAGGTTTAGCGGCGTTTTTCTGGCAATTTGTCCGCTTTTTGTTTATCGACCCACCAAGTGTCAACGCCAAGGTCGTATTTGGGCGTCACAGATGGGCGTCCAAACTTATCCCACATCGCAACGCGGTACTCGCCAACATGCCACTGTGGAATCACATAAAAGTTCCATTGCAGTACGCGATCGAGCGCCTTACCCAGTGACAACAACGCCTGCGTATCTTGCTGACTGTTGGAAATCTCAAGCGTCAACGCATCCACGACGGGGTCCATCACACCGGCAGTGTTGTAGGTGGAGTCAATGTAGTTGGAGTTCCAAACGATCATTAAGTTCGGACTTGGATAAGGATTGGCGCTGTAAGACGATGACACCATGTCAAAATCTCGGTCACGCAAGCGTTTGATATATTGGGTGGTATCCACCGAGCGAATGTTCATCTCTACGCCCATGAGCTTGAGATTTTTTTGCAATGGAATCGCAATACGCTCCGTGGTTGGACTGTATATCAGCAGTTCAAAGGTGAGCGGTTGACCGGTCTCTTTGTTCGTCATCACTTTGTCTTTAAGTGCCCAACCCGCTTCATCGAGCAGTTTAAACGCCACTCTAAGCTGGGCGCGAATTCGACCACTGCCGTCGGTGACTGGCGGCTGATACTCCTGGGTAAACACTCGCGCTGGCACTTGAGATTTATAAGGTTCAAGCACCGCTAATTCGTCCTCATCAGGAAGCCCTTTAGCTTCATAGTCAGTATTTTGAAAGTAGCTGCGCGTGCGACTGTATTGACCATAGAACATGTTTTTGTTCATCCACTCAAAGTCCATCGCGTAAGAGAGTGCTTCTCGAACCTTTGGGTCGCTAAACAGATCACGCTGGGTGTTAAACACGAACCCTTGGGTGTTCTCTGGCTTCTCATGAGGGATCTCTTGTTTAACAATGTATCCCTTATCAAAGTTGATCCCGGTGTAAGAATTCGCCCAAAACTTGGCGGAATTCTCGAGACGAAAATCAAATTCGCCCGCTTTAAACGCCTCGAGCATCACGGTGTCATCGCGGTAATAGTCGTATTGAATCTGAGCAAAGTTATCGCGCCCCACATTGACGGGAAGATCGCGTGCCCAGTAATTCTCTACCAGTGAATAGGTGACGCTCTGGCCAGATTGATAATCGGTGACTTGATAGGCACCACTACCGATAGGTGGCGTCGATAACGGTTCGGAGAGGTTTTTGTCCTGCCAAAAATGTTTAGGCAATACGCGCGTGGACTGCGCAAAGCTAAACAACTTTTCTCGATTGGGCGTCGCCATCTCAATGCGCACCGTGAGATCATCTTTAGCGGTCACAGATTGAATGTCTTGATAATAGACGCGGTATTGCGGCACCCCCTCTTTCATAAACTTATCGAAGGTAAAGGCGACATCGTGCGCAGTAATAGGCTGACCGTCGTGAAAGCGTGCTTTCGGGTTGATGTCGAGCTCTAACCAGCGGTAGTCATCCGAGTATCGGACACGCTGTGCAATTAAGGGGTAATAAGCATCGATCTCATCGCTTGGAGAGAACATTAAGGGATCGTATAGCTCGCCACTGGCCGCCGCCGCAACCCCGCGAGAAGCGTAACGGTTAAAGTTGTCGAACGTGCCGACTTGTCCATACGTCACTTTGCCATATTTTGGGGCGTCTGGATTGACATAATCAAAGTGGGTGAAATCTTGCGGATATTTTGCTTCACCAAATCCCACCAGTGTCGTGGTTTCAATGACAGCCGCATATGACGTAGCCATGTGCATCGCAAACGCGACGGCAACTAGGGTGCGCGTGATCGTGCCCATCGTTCTCTCCCTTTATTATCCTTTCCTGTCAACGAGGCCAACTCGACCTCGTTAAGCCTACTATGTCCATCAAACTATGAGCACAAGACCGTACTCAGAGCACATAGTTTAGCAATTCAAATACTTGGATAAGTATATACGTAACTCCCGCCAAGATGTAAGCATCTGTGCGTCATGGTTTCGTCAATGTGTTTGGGGATCAGCGGTAGAAAATTTCGCCCGTTTGCGCGTTGAGGTAAATTTTGTTCGCCTGTTTCAAACCGCCGCAATAGACAAAGTAGATATCGTCGCTACTGAAGGTAACAGAACGCACCCAACCGCCCAACTCTTCAAAGTCTTCTGGCGAGCACGTCCCCTCTTTGAGCAAACTGTCGGTGGACTGGATAAAGCGGTCAAAAAAGGTTTTAAAATCGTCGGAATTTTCGATGTAGCCACTGACCGTCTCAATACGCTCTTCACGAGTAATCGTGGGCGCAACCTCGAGCAGTGCCTCCATCGGCACCCATTCAGCGACTTCCGGCCCCCCTTCTTCATACACGTAATAGGGTGAAATGCGTCCCCAACCGTCTTTTTTTTCCAAAACATGCAGTTTATCGCCGCGATACACAACACTCTCGATAAACGCCTGTTCATCGGGTTGCTCACGCACCCCAAGTTTGGCTGGGTTCACGTAATAATCTGTGATGGGCTCGGGTTCTGGCTCAGGTGGCGCTTTTTTTTCCACAGGCTTTGGTGCCTCGGGCTCCGACTCTTGTGCGGCGAGTGCCAACGCATCTTGTTGAGGCTTATAATAAAAGATGTAATAACCGCCACCGGCACAAGCAATACCGACAAGCAGCAACAACACCATGATGATTTTTTTCATAGTTCCATACGCAAGCGCTTTGTCGTTACTGTAAAGAGTATAGCGACCATTATCAGTAACTCTTTAGCTTTGTACACAAGTTAAACAAAACTACGTTCAATTTTTTCGAACTAGTTCAACTAAAAACCATGATTTTTCGTGACAGAAATCACATTTAATATTCCTATCAAGCGCTGAGACAGACTCCAGCAAACTTAATTCCACCTACTTGTTGAGGAATACTCTATGAAAACTATCATCACCACTCTTGCACTGTCTTTGGTTACTGCAACATCAGCATTTGCTGCCGACAGCCACAACTACACCCTTGATGTAGCAACAGCAAATCACGGCGCAATCGTCACGGTACTTGACAACGGACAACCCGTCAGTGGTGTTGACGTCACAGTCCGTGGCAACGGTGTCAAACATTTCGTCAGTGGTTCAAAAGGAACATTCTACGCCGCTAACTTGTTTGATAACGGCCGCACTTTCACGTTCGAAATTATTGATGGCGATAAAACACTCGCCAAAGAGCAGCGTTACCTGACCGCAAACTAATACACCGCACTGAGAAACGACGACGCCCCTCACAAGCCGAATGCTAGTGAGGGGCGTTATGCTATCCGTTAAAAGCGGTCACACTTGGCCGCGCAGATAAAGTCGTTTTGGTGCAAGCCTTTGATGGAATGGCTCCACCAGGTGACGGTGACCTTTCCCCACTCCAACAGTAGTGAGGGGTGGTGGAACTCCTCTTCAGCAAGCTGAGAGACTTTATTGGCGAAGGCCCACGCCAGTTGATAATTTTTAAAGCGATACTCTTTTTCCAATTGGGGTATGCCGTCTCGATCAACGATTTTCCATCCCTCCAACTCCGTTAATAGCAATCTTCGTTCCTCAGAGCCGAGGGGGGTGGCATCACTGTGGCACGCTTCACAACGCAATTCATTCAACATGGGAGATTTCCTTTGGTTCAAATAGTGGAGGGAGTAAGCCAGCTTGCATTGCCTGCTTGACGTGGGCCATTAAGTCCATGTTGCTTAGGGTATACAACTGCTGAAGATCCTTTAAAACAAAATATTGTGGCTGCATGATGTCAATCCGATAGGGCGTACGCAGCACAGTATGGAGATCAAAAGGGGTTCGTTTTGCACTCGCGTCATCCAATGCATACACGGTTTCACCGGGCGAAGAGAGAATCCCCCCGCCGTAAATCTTGGTGGCCCCGTCTTCTTTCACCAAGCCGAACTCAACCGTAAACCAGTACAATCTTGCGAGATAGACACGCTCTTCTGGTGATGCCGCTAACCCCATTTGGCCATAGGTGTGTGTGTAAGCGGCAAAATCGGGATGAGTAAGCATAGCGCAATGGCCGAATATTTCATGAAAAAAGTCTGGCTCTTGGAGGTAGTCGAACTCTTGTCGTGAGCGTAAAAACGTCGCGACAGGAAATTTCCGTTGCGCCAAGAGCGCAAAGAACTTATCAAAACTGATCAACGCTGCCACTGGCTCCACTTGCCAGCCAGTTTCTCTGGCGAGTACGCGGTTAATGTCGCGCAGTGCCGGGACACGATCGCAGGGCAAATCCAGCAGCTTAAGGCCATCTAGGTAGGCTTGGCATGCTCGGGTTTGTACGACTGCTAACTGGCGCCCTACCAAGGCTTGCCAAATCTGATGTTCTTCTGCCGTCCAGGCGATCTGCCCTTGCGCATCGACAGGCTTAGAGTGATACGAGGTCATGATGTCAATCCATAACAATTTTGTTACATAAAGCGTATCCATACCGACATTGAGTGACAATCATGGCTTGTTCAATCTCCGCTCAACCTCATGTAACAAATATTTTACATTTTCCGTTTTTTTACTTGTTTTTCATGGGTATGAAAAGAAGTGCAAGGTTTGACTTTGGCGATATTTGCACCAAAAATCAAAACAACGAAAACAATAAAAACACTGGATACGCCAATGACTGACTCTTCTGCTCTCTCCCCCGAACTGCTTTGGTCACCCACGACTGAGCGACAACGTAACGCCAACATTGCGCAATTCATTCAGCACATCAACATGCAAGGCCAAGCTATTGAGTCTTATCAGGATTTGCATACTTGGTCTGTTGAAAACCCCAACCAATTTTGGCTCGAAATTTGGCAAGTCTGTGACGTGATTGGCTATCGCGGTGAGTGTATTAAGGGAGAAGGTCTAGCGAAACACGGTCAATTTAGTGCCAGTCGAGACACCATCTGGTTCCCTCAAGCACAGCTCAATTACGCAGAAAACTTACTCGCTTATGCGTATCAACGTCCAAATAATCCGGCGATTTGGTTTCACAATGAATCTGGCGTAGAAACGCAGCTGAGCTGGCAAGCCTTGTGCGATCAAGTCTCCATCGTCCAGCAGTGGCTGCGTCACAATGGCGTCGAGCGAGGTGACGTGGTCGCTGGCTACCTCCCACACGGCCCTCAAGCGGTGATTGCCATGTTGGCAACCACCAGCCTCGGCGCGGTATGGACCTCTACCTCTCCTGATTTTGGCGTAGACAGTGTGGTCGAGCGCTTTGGTCAGGTACAACCTAAGATCTTGTTTTGCTGCAATGGCTATCAATTCGGTGGCAAAACCCACTCTATGGTGGAGAAAAATGGGCAAATCTGTGACGCCATTTCGAGCATTACCAACACCTGTCAGATTGAATACCTCGCGGATCACGCCTGTGATCTGTTTTTTAACGAGGGCTTTTCCGATTGGGAGTCGGTGCTGTCGAGTTGTTTACCTAGGGGCATTGAATTTGCACGGGTCGGCTTCAACGATCCACTTTTCATCCTCTACTCCTCAGGCACCACGGGCAAACCCAAATGCATCGTCCACAGTGTCGGGGGAACCACATTGAATCACCTCAAGGAGCATCAATTGCATTGCGACATCAAACCCAATGATCGTGTGTTTTATTACACCACGTGCGGTTGGATGATGTGGAACTGGCATGTCTCTGCCCTTGCCAGTGGCGCAACCTTAGTGATTTATGATGGTAGCCCCGTTTATCCAACGTCAGCGACACTATGGTCACTGGCTGAACGCGCGCAAGTCAGCCTATTTGGCACGTCAGCCAAATATCTAGAAGCGATTGAGAAAGCTGGCTACACACCAAAAAATGACGTGAATCTGTCGTCACTAAAGACATTGTGTTCAACCGGTTCGGTGCTCTACCCCAACCAATATCACTATGTGTACGATAAGATTAAATCCGATCTCCATCTCGCATCGATTTCGGGGGGAACGGACATTTGCGGCTGCTTTGTCCTGGGTAACCCGTTGTCTCCCGTTTATGTAGGCGAGTGTCAAGGCCCCGGACTTGGGCTGGATGTCGCTGTGTTTGATGAAGAGGGGCAAGCCGTGACAGATCAACGCGGCGAGTTAGTCTGTCGCAATAGCTTTCCCAACCAGCCGCTCGGCTTTTGGCACGACGATGGCCGTCGCTATCATCAAGCGTATTGGGCGAGATTTGCCAACACTTGGCATCATGGTGATGACGTTCAAATGAGTCAAACCGGTGGTGTACGCTTTTTTGGCCGTAGTGATGCCACCCTCAACCCGGGTGGCGTCAGGATCGGCAGCGCTGAAATTTATCAGCAAGTGAACCAGTTGCCAGAAGTCCTTGATTCTATCTCGGTTGGGCGCGTAAAAGAGGGAGACGAAACCATTGTCCTGTTCGTCCAGTTAGCAGAGGGGGTAATACTCGATGAGAGACTCAAAGCTGCCATCACCACTCGACTCAGAAGCCAATGCTCACCACGCCACGTACCCAGCGAAATTTACACGTTGAGTGATATACCCAAAACCAAATCTGGCAAGTTAGTTGAACTGGCGGTGAAACAAGTGCTTCATGGCGAAACAATAAAAAACCTCGGTGCTATTGCTAACCCCGAGGTTTTGGAAGAAGTTCGTCGCTATCAGCATTAAGAGCAAAGACACTCAAGCTCTTAGCGAATTATTTTTTGGCTATCGCCATCAAAACCGGCAGCTTGCCGTGGGGGGTATCTATCGCGAACGGTACAGAAGTCAGCACTTCACTAAAACCAACACCGGTGAGCACTTGGTTCACGTGCTCCTTGCTCATTCCGCCTTCTTGATTGCCGTCAGAGAGCCAATCCCAATGAACAAAGTGGCCACCGGCATCAAGTAGGCTGTAAACCACGTCTGCGGTTTCCGCGTAGTTAGGAAGAAAACTGCACACCGAGGAGGCCACGACGAGATCAAACTGGTGTCGAAAAGCCGGGTGCATGGCGACTAAGCCGCGTGAAAGAATATCGACGACGGGCTCAACATTGGCGAGCTCTTTGAGATCGAGTTGTTCAATCATCGCTTCCGAGCTGTCTAGCGCGACGATGTCTTTCACCAATGGAGAGAGTTTTTGGCTCAGTAATCCTGTACCGCAACCAAAATCTAACACATGTGTATTTTGAATGCGGACTGCATTCTCCAATGACTCGAACGCCTTTTGCGCATAAAGGCTGGTGGACTCATCTTTCTCCCAGTCCGGTGCGAGTTCATCCCAAGTTGCCGCCATCATGATCTCCCTATAACATCTTCATTTGGCATAGCAGAAGATTACCAAAACTGCATGAAATTGATAGCATTTCGCTACTGAAAACAGACAGACATCTGTTATTCGTATAAGATCGATGATAACCCAACCAAATTGACCAAAATATGAACTTATCGCAAATTGAGGCATTTTGTACCATCGCCGATACGGGTTCCGTCTCAGAGGCGGCTCGCCAGTTAGACTGCAATCGAACTAAGCTCAGTATGGCCATTAAAGCGTTGGAAAAAGATCTGCAAATCGACCTGTTCATTCGCACTGGCAACCATTTGACCCTCTCTGAGGCCGGCAAAGCCATCTACAAAGATTGCCAAAACTTGCTGGTCACCGCCGCGAGAATTCGCCAAACCTGCGCGCAAGTCTCAGGTGAATTTAACGCCGAAGTGTGGATCGCTCGTGACGATTCATTGCCTGATGATATGTGGCTGGATCTTTCCCACAAACTCAACAACCAGTTCCCTGCCACCTCATTCAACCTCGTCTTGGCATCCAGTGGCGACTTGGCAAACTTGGTCGCCACCGGGCAAGTCGATTTTGCCTTTGGTGTGGATTACGAACGCATCGATGACCCACACATCGCCTACCAACCTTTAGGCAAAATTCGCATGATGTCAGTATGCAGTGCGGATCATAAGCTCAGTCAGTTGCGCCGAGTATCCGACGATGAGCTGCGCAATGCCATGCAAGCGGTCATGGTGTATCTTAATGAGAAAGACAACCCAGAACTTCAGCCTTTTTCATTGCGACACATCGGTTTTTCAAGCTTCGATTATATGCTCAAAACCATTATGGAAGAGGACGCATGGGGCGTGTTACCTGAACCCTTGATTCGCCATTTGCTGCGTCAGCAAAAGCTCTCAGTCATCAAACATACCTACGGACTTACTCAGGAAGATTACTGCATGTTTACGTCTGCGGGCATGGCGGAGCACCCAGGGATGACTTGGCTTGCGGATCGCCTCAATGAATATTTGTTTGATTTCTAAACCGACCGACAGCCAGCGTCAAATTTATTGACACATAATTTTCTTGTTAACCAGCTGATTTATAATAAAATATTTACCACCCCTTCCTTTCAACCTTCGACCATGCACATTTCTCAGTTGTTTAAATGTCCGCTTGAGTAAAAACTATAAGCGTGTTTACGACAGAGATGATGTTATGTGTGCTCAAACCAGCTTGAATGAAAAACGAATACTGACCTTTTCAGCCCTTATTGCATCTGGCTTTGCTGTGGGTGGTTTAGTACTCGGTTCATTGGTTGGATCACTGGTTATCGTCTTTGACGGCGTCTACTCACTTGTTAGTTTACTGTTAACTTTATTGTCGCTCGCGGTATCACGTTACATTCAGAGCCCACAGAAAAGTCACTTTCCTTTTGGTAAAGCGGTGTTAGAGCCGGTGGTCATCGCCGTCAAAGGGGCGGTTATCTTATCGATTGTTGGGTATTCGCTGTACTCCGCACTCATCGCCGTTGCCAATGGCGGCCGCGAGGTTGATCCTTCGATTGCGTCTCTGTTTGGCATCGTGAACGTCATTGGCTGTGGTTATGCATGGTGGATGATCGCTAAAAAATCTCAGCGTTTTTCCTCTGGCCTGATTGAGGCGGAAGCCAAGCAGTGGCAAATGGATACACTGCTCAGTGTCGCGGTAACGCTCGGTTTCTTACTCGCTTTGGCGCTAACTTATTCGCCGTTCGCACACTACGCTGTATACGCAGACCCGATGATGATGATTGCCATGTCGTTTTACTTTATCAAAGTACCGTTTGATATGATTCGCGATGCGATGCGAGAACTACTGATGATGGCACCAAGCAAAGAAATTCTGAGCCGCGTGGACAAAGAAGTGAGCGCCCTTGACGCGCAACTTAGCTCGCAACTTGAAGTCGCTGGCGTGACGAAAGTGGGTCGAGAACTGCGTGTCCGCCTCGATGTTACCACCGACCAGAAACAGCTAAAAGTCTCGGAGTTGGACACCATGCGTCAAGTGCTGAAAACCAAACTCGCCTCGCTGTCGTTGGATTTACAGCTCTCCATGAACATCGCACGTTGAACATCGCCACTTCAGTACAGAACCGCTCAAATAAGGAGACCTCGCTAAGGCGAGGTCTCTCTTTTGTTTCTCTTCTCTTTTTTACTTCTTTTTTTTCTTGTCATACCCAAGGGTGACAAGCCTAGATAAGCAATCGAACTACTTGCGCAGAGCGTTAAGTTTGGCCTGCGCAATACCAAAGATGGTGTCAATCGGGTAGCTGCCCTCATCGCTCGGCTGACCAGCGGCTTTGCCGGTAAACAGCTCAATCGCCTCCGTCACATGATCAATCGCCCAGATGTTGAACTCGCCTTTCTCCACCGCTTTGACAATGTCAGGACGCAGCATCAGATTGTGCATATTTGAGCGAGGAATGATCACCCCTTGATTTGGCGAGCGACCTTTGATGGTACACACATCAAAGAAGCCTTCAATCTTCTCGTTCACGCCACCAATCGGTTGAGACTCGCCAAATTGGTTCATCGAACCGGTGATTGCAATATCCTGACGATTGGGCTGCTTAGAAAACGCCGACACCACCGCGCAGAACTCCGCCATGCTGGCGCTGTCGCCATCTACCCCGCCGTAGGACTGCTCAAACGTAATCGTGGTGCTGAGCGGCACTTTCGCGGTTTTACCAAACACCGATGAGAGATAGGCGGTTAAAATCATCACGCCTTTGGAGTGAATGCTGCCACCAAGGTCGACACTGCGCTCAATATCAATCACATCACCATCACCATAACAGGTGGTGGCGGTGATGCGATTCGGCGCGCCAAACATGTACTCGCTGGTACTGAGCACCGACAACGCATTGACCTGACCGACCGCCTCTCCTTCCACTCGAATCAGAGTTGTACCGTTGGTGAACCCTTCCATCACGGTGTCTTTCAAACGGCTCACTCGCATCTCTTGATTAGCCAGTGCCTCCTCGACGTGGCTGACGCGTATCATATTGGAGTTGGCTTGACGCGCGACGTAGTTCGATTCACGCAACAAATTGGCGATATTGGCCGAATGGAGTGATAACTTGGTTTGATCGCCCGCCAATCGTGAACTGTGTTCGATGATGCGCGCAATCGCTTTACGGTCACAATGCAGCATACTATTGTCGTTCACGACACTTGAAACAAAGCGCGCATAGTGCAATTCCGATTCAGGCGAGCGCGTCATCTCATCTTCAAAATCGGCGGTGACACGGAACAGTTCGCTGAACTCAGGATCGTAGTGTTGCAGCAACTGATAGGTGCGATAATCACCAAACAGGATAATTTTTACATCCAAAGGAATCGGCTCAGGATCGAGTGAGACGGCGCCGGTGAGTGTCACCTCTTTCTCTAGCGCCGTTAAACTGAGCTGACGCGCCCTTAACGCCCGCTTAAGCCCATCCCACACATAGGGCTGTTCTAACACCTTTTGCGCATCCATCAGCAATACACCGCCGTTGGCTTTGTGCAAGCTCCCCGCGCGTATCAACGAGAAGTCGGTGAAGACTGTGCCTTTAAAGGTAGCGGTTTCGATGTAACCGAACAAAGTGTGGTAGTTCGGATTCTCTTCCACCACAATGGGGAACTTACTCTCTTTACGGCTTACCAAAACGTTAACCTTGTAACGGCGAGGCAATTTTTTGTCCAGTGAAGCCGCGGCCACCTCTCCTTGCTCAGCGCTCTGCTCAAGAAAGATGTCGGCATTCTCGACGATGTCTTGTGAAAGTTCACTCAGGTAGGATTTGATCTCTGGGTATCCTGAGTAATCCTTTTTCAACTGTTTGATAAAGTGCGTAATCACATCGAGTGTCACGTCATCATTGAGTTTTTTGATTTTTTCGCTGTAGGCTTCTTCCCACTCGGTGAGCTGACGCACCATGTTTCTCAAGTTGACTTCAAGCTCATCAATGGTCGCGCCGAAGTACTCCTGCTCTTTTTTGCTCAGTGCATCAAACGACTCTTCGGTGTGCATCTCTTCGCCGTTCATCGCAACAAACTGATAATCGCCTTGCGTCGTGATGGTAAGACTGATGCCTTTGGCTTTCGCTTCTTTAGTAATACTGGCAAGCTCAGCTTCTTGCTTGGCGGCCAATTGGTTTTTCAATTTGTCCGCACGGCTGTAGTAGAGTTCGTTATCAAACGCGAGAGGCATCGCATTGACTAACTTGCCCATCAACTTTTCAATGTCTTGCTTTAATCGGCTGCCGACACCACAAGGGAGCTTCAACACTCTTGGCGTACGGATATCCTCGAAATTCGCCACATAGCACCAATCGTACAACGCACTCTCATCGTGTTTGTGGCGGTTGAGGTAACGTAAAATCATGGTGCGCTTGCCCAGTCCATTCTGGCCAATCGCATAAATGTTGTATCCCTTCTCCTTGATCGACATCGCAAACTCTACCGCTTTCTGCGCGCGCTCTTGACCGACAATCTCATCAATAGGGGCCAACTCTTTGGTTGATTTGCTGTCGAGCTTTTCTAGCTCCGCAAAATGATACAGCTGGCTCGCCTCAAGTCTTTGAATAGCCATAGTTCGGTCCTTCATTGTTATTGTTCTGTTTCCTTAGTTTAGGTCAGTTTTATTTAGTTTTTAGTGACTTACACAGTATTCACGTTCAACTGCTCAAATAACCATCAAATTACCCCCAACAAAATAACAAATGATAACTATTTGCATATAATAACCAATTGCATTTAAATACCCAGTGTGCCGTTTAATGTGGAGTGATATCAATGGATTTACAGCAATGCTGGACACACTATCTCAAAGCCGAACAATTGCTGGAGCAAGGACATTGGCCTGAAGCCTATTACCTGTACGATCAAGTGTTGGCCTACCTACCCAGCCATGTCCAACAGGCGATGGAGGATGACAACACCAAGCCATGCCAGTTTCGCTGTTTGACGACAGCATTACGAGATGCCGCCATCACACAATCAGAAATCCTCAACAAAATGGGGCAACATCATCGTGCCTTTGAACTGCTCAACCAAACCTACGCCCAACTTCAGTTTATGTCGATTGAGTCCAACCCATTGGTTGAGGCCATCAGTCATATTCTGCACCACCAGTGCGAGGATCTGCTCCACCATATGACCGCATTTTGCAGTGCTCAGCGCAGTGCACAATGGATGCTAGAGCTACAAGAGGTACAAAAAGCCCATCACCACTTTGCCACGTTGAAGAGCAGAGTATTTGACAAAACCCTAAATGCAGCCATCGAAGTTCATTAAATTAAATATCTACACCTTGATACGGGAAAATAAATATTAAAACTGAAATTAAATTATTATTTAACCTGCGTTTTTATCCAAAAAACTCGACTCATTCCTCATAATTAACTCAGTGTTACAATTGCCAATATTATTAATAGTTCTTATCGAAAGAAAATATATTGACTTCTTACTTGGTTTGATGAAAATCATAGCCATCATATTTGGGAGTCAACCGATGAGTTGTGATAAAAGTAAACTTGATTTAAGCGCGCTTCGGATATTTTTGGAAGTCTATCGTACTGGTTCAATTACCGCCGCCGCGGATAAACTGGATATGACCCAACCGGGTGTCAGTACCGCCATAAAACGCTTGCAAAACCAGATCGGGGCCGCCTTGTTTGTTCGCCAAGGGCGCTCTATCACTCCTACGCAAAAAGGCATTAACTTTGCGGAACAACTGAAACAATCCATTTACTTATTAGATGATGCGGTTGACTCTCTTTCTGAATTTACTCCCGCACAACATCGCACATTTAAAGTATTAGTTAACGAAGCAATGCTAAATATTTTACATCCAGCGATAGAGCGAGATAACGAACTCGAAAATATTACAATCGAACTGCATCCTATTCCTATTTCCGAAGAATTATTAGAAGAACAATTGAGCTTAAGTCAATTCGATTTAGCTATCGATATTTATGTGCCGCAGAATAAAGCGTTTATGAGTGAATTGTTAATTGAGGATCACTGCGTGGTAGCGTGTCGCCAAGATCATCCACGTATTCATGATCACATCAACGAAGCGCAGTTTTACGCTGAGAAGCACATCATTATGATGATGGAACGCGGCAGTATGTCCCTTGCTCAGCGATTCACTAAATCTTACATCCCGACCCGTGATATCAGCTCGGTCAGCGATTCTTTGCTCGGGGCCTTACATCTCGCCAGCATGTCGGATTGCTTGTGCACGTCCAGCTACCTACTCGGCCAACAAGTCGAACACCGCTTAGGCATCAAATTGCTCCCTTACCCACTCGACAGCATCTCTATCAACCATACGATGATCTGGCACCGCCGAGACAGCAACTCCGATGCCGGTATTTGGCTGCGCGATAAAATTAAGCACTACATCGCGAGCGCCAAGCACTGAGTTTGGGTCAACGTTCTTACAAAGCAACGCGGCGCCTCAGGCGCCGCGTTTGATTTTGGATTGTTCTCAACCCAATAACACCCGTTACCAAGTCACAAAATAGTTAATTACCAAGGCGTTGACCACATCGATGAAAAATCCGCACACCAAAGGCAGAATGATAAACGCCTTATGCGCGGCTCCGTATTGCTGCGTCACCGCGGTCATATTGACAATCGCGGTGGCGGTCGAGCCTAAAGTCACCCCACCAAAACCGGCGCACATGACAGCTGCTTCATAATCTTTGCCCATCGCGCGGAATACCACCCAGACGGTAAACACAATCGACAATAAGACTTGAGCACTCATGACCACCGCAATGTAACCCACGCTGCCTTGCAGCTCCCACAATTTGAGGCTCATCAGCGCCATGGTTAAAAACATCCCCAAGCAGATATCTTGGATAAGTGAGAGCCCTTTTTCGGCGTCTTCGGCGTAAGTGTTAAACTCCTCGCTGCGCAGCTTGGTCAAAATCCAGCGACCTAAGTTACCCAGTACAATACCGCCTATCAAACACGCCACAAACATGGGTAGCTTGAGCCCCGCCGCCTCTAGCGACAAATCCAAAAAGTAGCCAATAATTAAAGAGACATTCAGCCATAGCCAAGCGCGCAGCACACCAAAATAATCCACCGAGATGTCTTTTTTGCTGCTGGTGTGCGCCATACCAATATCCAAATCGTGGGCACTATTGGCGCTGATAGCGTGTCGCTTCATCAAATACGCTGCAATCGGGCCGCCGATGACACACGCCGAAATCAAGCCTAGCGTGTTGGCAGCAATGCCGAGTTCCATCGCATTAGCAATACCGAGATCGTCAATAAAGGTGGGCGCCCACGCAACGGTAGTGCCTACGCCACCAATCAGCGAAATCGAACCTGTCATTAACCCTGCTTTCGGGTCAAAACCAAACAAGGTCGCGACGCTGATACCGAGTACGTTTTGCAGTACGATGTAGACGCTCGCCAGCAGCAACAATACCATCAAGGGCTTACCGCCATTGAGCAAACTGTCGATGTCGGCTTTAAGGCCAATTCCGGCAAAAAAGTAGAGCAGCAAAATGTCACGCACCTGCAAGTTGAACTGGATCTCTTTCCCAAACAGGTAGTAAACCAAGGCAACCACCAAAGTACAGATAAAGCCGCCAATCACCGGCTCAGGCAAACTGTATTTTTGCAGAACACGACTGCGCGATAAGACGAACTTACCGATAAAAAGTAGGATGATAGCGATAGTGAAGGATACAAAATCCACCACTTCGATGGTGTCGATCACCGATGTCTCCGATAGGGCCATATTACTCTCTGTTTGCCTCTTGTGGGTGAGTGCCTTGATAGATGAAATGCGCCAGCTCTGGGTGTGTCATCACTTGTTGGTAGCCGTGTTCAATCAGCCGCGTGACCTGCGCTTCTTTGAGATGAAAATCGGTTGGGATGGACTGAACAAAAGCCTGGTCCTCCGCCGTTGAGAGATTGATATCGACAAACAGATAGCGCCTATCAGGCTGCTGCGCTTGCCACTCATCCAAAATCATGCTGAGGTAGGTTTTGGACAAATCGTTGTAACGGT